>JAESPY010000066.1 GCA_016765435.1 Emcibacter sp. | reverse complement strand
AGGGATTTTCATTCTGATCCTATCCTTCCTACTGATCCCCTTTGCCCTTAATGCGGCGGGCGGGATTGGAGCCATTCATGACGGTCTTCCGGCTGAGATGTTCAGCTTCATTGCCCCGACGGAAATCACGTTGTTTTTCATTACCATGGTGGTGCTTAACGGGCTAATCAGTATTGTCGTCCAGCCGCATCATATGGCTGTCGGCGGTGCGGGCAAACAGGAAATAGCGTGCCGGACAGGGTGGACATATGGTAATTTCCTTAAACGCATCATGACACAGGGCTGGGCTTTCATCGGTGTTTTTGCCGCCTTCCTCTATCCGGGACTGGAAAATGAGAACCGGGAAATGGCGTTTGGTCTTGCGGTGAATAATCTTCTGCCCGCTGGGTTGATCGGTTTGATGCTTGCGTCCATGGCCGCCGCCGTTATGTCCAGCTGTGACAGCTTTATGGTCGGCGGGTCAGCGCTTTTCACTCGGAATTTTTATCGGAAATATCTCAAGAAAGACGGGTCCGACAAACATTACCTGATGGTTGCACGCTTATCGTCTCTTGTGGTGGTGATTGGCGGCGTGGCGTATGCTTTCTGGCTTGACAACGTGATTCAAGGCATATTGATTTTATGGAAATTCACCGCCTTTTTCGGAGTTGGTTTCTGGATGGCACTTGTGTGGCGCCGGGCCAACCGTTACGGCGTTTTTGCCAGCGTCGCGGCCATGGCTATTTGTACCATAATCACAGGTGACCTTGCCAGTTGGAGCCTGGACTGGGGCATTGCCGATCAAATCGCACTCTATCTGCCGGTTGGTATCGGGGTGTTTATTGTCGCGAGCCTGCTGACTCCGCCGGAGCCAGAAAAACAGATCGATGATTTCTACACGCTACTGCGGACCCCCGTTGGCGAAGAAGACAAGCTCAAGGAAGCCGGGATCCACATGATACTGGCGGGCGACAATATCCAGCAGGCTGATCCCGCCCTGCCCCCCTTGCAGGAACGGGGCCATAGCCTTATTCTCGTTGACCTGTTGTCACTCCGTGAAAAATTCAGCTTCGCGCGTTACAGGATTGATGTCACGGGATTTGGTCTGGCATGGGTATTCGTTGGTGGCTTGATCGGACTTGGGCTATTCTTGGCTCAGATAGGCGCATAAGGATTGTGATATGAAAAAAACCTTCTCTCTCATCATTGGCTTGATCATTCTGTCAAGCCTGCCTCAAGTCCTGCTGGCGAGAAACAGCCTTGTCGTCCCTGAACCAAAGGAGATTTCTTTTGGTAAAGGGCGTTTTCCGATCGCGCCCGCCAAGACAGGCTTGCAGGTTGGAGAGGGGTTGTTCGCGCTGGAAATTCAGCAAATTACAGAGACCTATAAGAAGCTCTCCGATGGGACGCCGACCATCAACGCCCCTAAGTCCCTGACTATAAAATTGGTTTTATCCGAAAAGGATGCGAAAATTGGGGCCGAGGGATATCATCTGACGGTAAAATCAAAAGACATCCAGATTACCGCCGCCACCCCAACGGGTATTTTTACGGGGTCCAGACCTTAAAACAGCTCCTCCGCGCCCATGCGGTCAACGGATATATTCCTGCGCTGACCATCACGGACCGACCCGCACTGTCTTTTCGCGGGGTTATGGATGATATCAGCCGGGGTCCAGTGCCAACCCCGGATTTTATCCGCCATCAGATAAGACGGCTCTCCGAATTGAAATTCAATCGCCTGTCATATTATTCTGAACATATTATCCGCACCAAAAGCCATCCTGAATTCGCCCCGCCGGATGGGTCCATCAGCATCCGCGAGTGGAAAGAACTGTCGGCTTATGCCAAAAAATATCATATCCAACTGGTAGGAAATTTTCAGTCCTTTGGTCATTTTGAAGAATTACTGGCCCACCCGGCCCTGCGGTCATTGGGCGAAGCGGACCGGATGATTTCCCCGGTCAGGCCAGAGGCCCGTCAATTCCTGAGCGAGATTCTGGACGAAATAATACCCGCCTTCGACGCACCCTATTTTAACATCAATAGCGACGAAACTTTTGATCTCGGCAAAGGCTATTCAAAACAAGCCGTCGAACAAAAAGGCCCCACCACCGTTTATACCGACCACATCAATTGGCTTCATGGTCAACTTAAAAAGCATAATGTCCGTATGATGCTCTGGGCCGACATTGTCGCCAAACATCCCGACGCCGTTAAGCTGATTCCCAAAGACACCATTATGATGCCGTGGAATTACGCTGCCAATACGGATTTTGATGGCATGATCACTCCCCTGAAAAAAGCGGGCTACGATATCATTGTCACACCGGGAATTTTAAATTCCTTCCGCATTATGCCCGACTTTGACCAGACACGCCGTAATTTACATAATTTTATCGGTGCAGGAGTTCGACAAAAGGTTATGGGATCATGGACNACCGTCTGGGACGATGGTGGCATGGCGCTATTCACCCATGATTGGTACGGGCTAGCCTTCGCCGCNGATCAAAACTGGCACCCCACNAAATCCATTGATAAGCCCGATTTTGAAAAACGGCTGCTGAGCGGTGTTTACGGCACACCAAATGCCCATTTCACTGCCGCACTGGACCAACTTTCCCGCCTGGGCTCGCTNAAACCNACCCAAGGATACCGGGACCGNATTTTATGGCGCGATACTGTTCCNCCGCGNGGNCAGACCGGACGGATCGACTTGNCCGGATGGCAGGAAGTTCTTNATATTTCCGAAAAANCCACNTCNCTTTTGGCATCTTCNCCCCTCACCTATTACCCNGAAGATGGGGANNTTTTTAACTTCACNGCNTNGCTTTNCGGGACTTTAGCCAAAACCCGCCTTTGGGCTTTTGAAGCTGCNGCCGCCTATAGTCGCGCATCCCGCAACCAACGTAAAGACCCGCTATTCGCCCGNAAAAACCTTGTCGATGCTGTGCAGAAACTCGCCCGTGTCGCCCAAGAGTGGCGGACAATTCAGCAACGCTACGAAGCCTTATGGCTCTGGGAAAACAGAACTTATTCATTGGATTATGTGTTGGATAATTACCAAAATCATATCCAGTCCTGGGAAGATGCCCANAAACGCACNAAACANGCCNTNCGGGATTTTGACATGGGCCGGATGCTGCCGACCCCTGCCAATGTGAGGCTCGCGATTGAGGGTCTTTCCGGTCAATATTTTATGGGCTGGCTTGAACTGGGCAANTTCCCGCTTGATCAAGCTCNGAACACAGACTTCCTCAGCGAAACAGGCGGAGAAAAATCTGCCCGTCCCAAAGTCACCCAAACCATTGCCGCCAAAGGCCGCAAATACCGCTGGCACCGGATCATGGCCAATTCATCAGATATTGTTGATCTCGGCACCCTTAACCCCAATGCCTCCGCTGAGACAGCTATCTATGAGTTTGCAGAACTGACCAGCCCGGACGATCGGTTGGTCAAGGCCACAGTGGGATCCACAGGNACAATGGAGATTTTTCTGAACGGAGAAAGAGTTTATCGCCACACGGGGGAACGTGCAATGGTTATTGATGACGATAGCGTCGGGCTATCCCTCAAGCAGGGCAAAAACTATNTGATGGTGAAANTNTTACGCCATGGCGGGGACTGGAAGTTTTCTTTCAACCTGCCCGAAAGCAAGGTGAGTAATCACAAAAACCGTTATACCATTCTTGATTAAGAGGGGCTAGAAACCCACAGACCAGACCCCAGACAAAACAACGCCCCCCTCTGAGATATCAGAGGGGGGCGTTACATTAAATGAAGAGGTTAGAAACTGGCCCGCACACCCAGTTGGAAAGTCCGGCCATAATCTTCGACCCTTTCAAACAGACGAGGTGCATTTGCGCCATTGCGGAAGACCCGCACATCCTTGGCATTGTTCAGGTTAATGGCATCGAAATAGATCTGGAACTGCTTGTTAAAGTTATAACGAGCGCCAAAATCCATTGAGAAGCGAGATTGTCTGATCTCATCCATCGCAGTGTCAGAGGCCACAGTCTCAAGTTTTTCCCCGACATAGTTACCGGAAAGTCGGAAGGTAACATGCTCATTTTCATAACCGATGGAGAAGTTACCGACAAAACTCGGCTGATCGGGCAGTTTGAAAGTCCGATCAGGGTCAATCAGTGGAATTTTACTCTTACTGTCCACCCATGTCACGTTGCCGTCAACAAAAACACCTGGGATTGCATCAAAGGCCTGATAATAAGATAATTCAAAACCAAGGAGGCTTGCCTTTTCACCATTGATGAATGTTAGAACAGAGTCAAACCCAGCGTCTATGCTGCCATCCCCAATAGGGTAACCTGATTGGGCAACAGCATCACCTGAAAGGGCCACATCAACAATGAAGTTCTTGATATCCTTGTAAAATATCCCTGCCGAAATGGCGAGATTATCATTGGGATACCAGGATACCAGAAAGTCAATCTGGTTTGCCCGCAGGGTTTCAAGGTTAGGGTTACCGCCGACAAGAGCCCGGAGATAACTCCCATCTTCCTGTTCTGTTGTCGAAATCCCGATATTAGGTCTGTTTTCATCAAACGCCGGGCGTTTAACAGCTTTTGTTAAAGCAAGACGCATAATAACTTCATCATTCGGTTGATATTTAAAATGAAGGCTCGGCAGGATGTCCGTATATTGCTTATTTTGCGTAAGCGCACCAATGCCAACGGGGGTACTGGTTAAGGTCGTACATAAAGCATCATCACACGTTCTGAGCGTTTCTGTTATGGTTCCGTCAGAATCCAGACTGGTTCTTTCCAGACGAGCCCCGGCAATAATACTAAACTCATCCGAAAGTTCCACATGCGCCATAATATAACCGGCCAGTATCTTTTCCGTGATTTTAAAATCATCACTGGCGGAATCAACATTAAAACCGCCGTTGGCAAGCAGCGCATCACGCGCATCATTAAACAATGCCTGCGACGCCGCCAGATTTGGGATCAAAACAAAATTATTCAGGTTGGTATTTTCCGGGTCATACGTACCCACATCAGCCATAGTGATCCCACCAAAACCAACATCCGCCGGATTGCCGTCTAACTGCTCTTTATCCGTAAATTTCTTTCTGGAACGAAATTTTACACCTGTTTTAATGTAGGCTGCGCGGTCATTAATCTCAATATTCCATTTTCCATCTAATCTGGCTGAATAGATTTTATCAACAGCCGTCACATCATCGATCAGAATATTATCAAAGGCGAACTTTGACGCATCGCTGGTATCAACACCGGATTTTTTACGGCTATAATCATCCGTATCCGGAGTTGCATTAATGATAACACCTTCGTCGGTCGCGCTATAAAATACCAGTTCATCTCTTTCCCGGAAACGTCCACGGGTCCCCAACGGGTTCCGGTAACGGCTTTTGGAATAATCGGCCTGATAGCTCAGGTCAAAATTATCAATG
>JAESPY010000065.1 GCA_016765435.1 Emcibacter sp. | reverse complement strand
TTTTTCTGGCAACCACAGCGCATGTCCGCCTTTATGATAAAAGTCCCATTTGTCGATGACAATATGTGCCGAAGGACAGGCTACCTCGACCGGAACCAGACTGATCACCACTTGCGCGTTCAGGCAATCTTCACTTAACGCCAGTTCATCCTTGACCAGCGCGATCAAGGTTTCGGTGCTTTTATGGGCGGGACGATAAAGACAACTCAGTCTGTCACAAGACATCCATGTTTCTTCTGTCATTCTATTTCCATTATAGAGCCATTTTTCAGCTTTTTCCTGACCGTTTCGCAAGGCCCATCTCTGGCGTGTCATGCGTCCGGCCCTAAGGCTCGACAGGCTGATTTCCTCATTCGCATTGCGAACCCCGATAAGTCGTCCGCCATTATCAATCAAAATATCCGGTTGGGTCGTAAAAAATGCCGAAACAATGCCGATTAACACCACCGGAAGCCCCAAACGATTCCAGCGCGACCGCCATATAACAAACCACAGAGCACCAAGCGTCATCAGCAGCAAAGGCAAAACCCCCATAGTAGGGACAAGGCTGTAGGATCCGGGCGTATGAGAAACAGTTTTTGCCACAAACATAATCACCTCTAAGCCATATGACATGGGATAAAGCGCCAAAGCCCCAAGACCAAAGGGCGACAAGATCAAATAGGCCACAACACAGGGCATGACCCATGACGCCATTACCGGCATGGCCACAAGATTGGCTACCAAACCATATTGGACCAATTTGTTGAAATGAAACAGAGCAAAAGGCGCGATGGCCAATTCCGCAACCAATGTGGTAAACAACATGGTTCCCACATAAAAAGCAGCCTTTTTAAAACCACCTTGGTTACGTTCAGATATATTGGACCATCTTCCCTTTATTTTCTCATAGGCCGCCACCAAAGCGACCACGGCGGCAAAAGACATTTGAAAGCTGACCGACAATATAACTTCCGGTGTCAGAAATAATATCACCATCGCGGCAATGGCCACCAATCGTAATGATATGGCCTTACGGTCTGTGAGCACGCCCAAAAACAGAATTACGGCCATAATGAAGGCTCGTACCGTCGGGGTTGATCCTCCGCTTAAAAAAACATAAACCGCCCCTGCCCCGATCGCCACAATCGCGGCCCATTTTTTTATGGGATAACGTAGGGTAAGATATTCAGATCGGGAGAGTAAAAAGCGACAGAAGAAAAAAGCCGCCCCACAGAGCAATCCCATATGCAAACCGGAAATTGCCAACAAATGAGCCAACCCTGAATTCCGCATATTTTCCACTACGTCGCGCGAAATTCCGTCCCGCATACCAGTGATCAAGGCCGCCGCTAATCCTCCGGTATCGCCCTCTATGGTCGCGCGGATATCTTCCGCCATTACGAATCTTTTACGGGCCTGCAATCCATAAGCCCCCTGCCCTTTCTCAATGATTTTTGGTTTGGAAATCGCGTAGCCCACGGCACCAAAGCCCTGAAACCATATTTGGCGGGCATAATCAAAATCACCGGGCATGGTCGGCGGTGGCGGCAACAGCAGCCCAGCCATTATGCTCACCCTGTCCCCCGGATGTGGCAGAACATCAAATTTCTGAACTTTAAGACGGATTTTATCAAGGCGTATTCCCCCCGGAATTTCGGGGTTTTCCAAAACAATATGCATTTTTCCGCTATTATAACGGCGCACATCCGCCACAAGCCCCGTAATCCGCCGCGGAGACATCTTTTTTTCCAAAACGGGTGTCGCCAATGCCCAGCTTCTCACGTTCGCAGCGGTAAACCCCCCTGCGCCTAGCAATAACGCCAACAGAAAGAGACGCATCAGAAAAAACCGCCAGAACACCAAAAGCACGATCAGCAGAATAATAGAGGCACCTCCCCCAGTATAAAGGGCTGGTTCCGTGGGCAACGCAAAATATAGCCCAACCCCAATGGCAAAAAATACCGGCGCCCATAACAACAGTCTGTCATGCTCCTGATATAAAATTTCTTTCAGTTTATCTATTGCGATTCTCCCTCCCTTACTATGCTGAAATATTCCTTGAAATATAAAAAATTTATGAATTATTTTGCTATTTTAGCATAACAGGCTTCCATTTTTGGTATATTTTTGCTAGAAACCAACCATCAGAGGATACAAATATCCTTTATCCATGATTTCATATTCCCCTGTGCGGACAATCTGCATATAACCTGTGCTTGGCCTATTTGCATAATAAAAACGGTTGGAACATAAAGATAAAAATGACGAAGAAAGTTATTACACGCTTCGCCCCTTCACCTACGGGGTTTTTGCATATTGGCGGGGCGAGAACGGCCTTGTTCAACTGGTTGTTTGCTCGCCATCATGGGGGAGAGTTTCATCTGCGCATTGAGGATACCGATCGTAAAAGGCTAACCGAAGGTGCTGTGGAAGCTATTTATGATGGCATGAGCTGGTTGGGATTAACCCATGATGGGGAAGTCGTCAGCCAATATGAACAGCGAGCACGTCATGTTGACATTGCCAATGAACTTCTGGCCAGTGGTAAGGCCTATCATTGTTATTGTTCGCCGGAAGAACTCAAAGAAATGCGAGAAACCGCCCGCGCAGAAGGTCGCTCCATGGGCTATGATGGCCGCAGGCGGGACAGGGCCCCCGCAGAAGCCCCTGAAGGCGTAAAACCGGTTGTCCGGTTCAAGTCCCCCAATGAGGGCGAGACCGTCATCCGGGATCAGGTACAGGGCGATGTCACTGTTGCCAATACTCAGCTCGACGATATGATTTTGCTCCGTGCAGATGGCTCACCGACCTATATGCTTTCTGTGGTGGTCGATGACCATGATATGGGCGTTACCCATGTCATTCGCGGTGACGATCATTTGACCAATGCAGCCCGTCAGGCGCAGCTTATTCTGGCCATTGGTTGGGCATTACCCATTTATGCCCATATCCCGTTGATCCACGGCCCAGATGGGGCGAAACTTTCCAAAAGGCATGGCGCGCTTGGCGTTGAAGCCTATCGGGAAATGGGTTATCTGCCCGATGCCCTGAAAAATTACCTGCTCAGACTGGGTTGGGCGCACGGTGATGATGAGATTATGTCAGAACAGCAAGCCATTGAGTGGTTTGGTCTGGATGCTATTGGAAAATCCCCGTCCCGTTTTGACTTTACTAAACTGGAAAATCTTAACGGCTATTATATCCGCGAAGTTGCCTCCAATGAAACATTGGTCGACATCTGTCGGCCAGTTATTGAGAAAGCCCTTACCAGACAACTGACCGAGGATGAGATCACGCTTTTGCTCTCTGCCATGGATGAGTTCAAACCCCGGGCAAAGAATATTAATGACCTAGCGGCAAGCACAGTGTTCCTCTTTGTCTCACGGCCCTTGAGCTTCATTCCGAAAGCTGAAAAAATACTCTCTGATGAAGCAAAAAACATTTTGGCTGATATTACCGGACTGCTTGAGAAGAATAGTGTCTGGGATGCCGACACACTGGAAGCCGAAATCAAGGCATTTTCCGAGACACAAGAGCTGAAACTTGGCAAAATAGCCCAACCGATACGCGCGGCATTGACCGGGAGCAATGTATCCCCCGGAATATTTGATATATTAGTCTGGCTTGGAAAAGAAGAAAGTCTCGCCAGAATTACGGATGTGGCCAAAGAATATACCGACTGACTTTACAGAAATTCGTAAAGTCTTAATAATGTATGGGGCATATTGCCTCGAAATAACATTATAAAACAACGATGAAATAGCAGGTAATTCTCGCTATTTCCCGCAATTATATTTTGAAAGGATGTGGATATATGACAAAGAACGTATTTGACAAGAAGTTATCGGATCAAACGGCAACACTGACCATTGGCGGTAAATCGCTTGAATTACCTATCTATTCAGGCTCAGTAGGACCAGATGTCATCGATATCCGCAAACTTTATGCTGAAACAGGCATGTTCACTTATGACCCCGGTTTTACGTCCACGGCCAGTTGTGAATCCAGCATAACCTATATTGATGGCGACAAGGGTATTTTGCTCTATCGCGGTTATCCCATTGAACAGCTTGCAGAAAAAAGTGACTTCATGGAAGTTGCCCATCTGCTGTTAAATGGTGAATTGCCCAACAAACAAGAAAAAGACGATTTTGTTCATGCCATAACCTATCACACCATGGTCCATGATCAGATGAATTCACTTTTCAAAGGCTTTCGCCGAGATGCGCATCCTATGGCCATTATGGTTGGGGTTCTGGGTGCTATGTCAGCTTTTTATCATGACAGTCTGGATATTAATGATCCGGTGCAGCGGAAAATTGCTTCTCATCGCCTGATTGCCAAAATTCCGACCATTGCGGCCATGGCCTATAAATATTCCATTGGACAACCTTTCGTCTATCCAAGCAATCACATGGGCTATGCGGAAAACTTCCTGCATATGACCTTTGGTGTGCCCCAGTGCGAAGAATATGAGGTTAACCCGATCCTTTCCAATGCCATGGATAAAATCTTTATCCTGCATGCGGACCATGAACAGAATGCCTCCACATCAACGGTGCGTCTGGCCGGTTCATCTGGGGCAAACCCATTTGCCTGTATTGCGGCGGGTATTGCCTCTCTCTGGGGTCCGGCTCATGGTGGAGCCAATGAAGCCTGTCTGCATATGCTACAAGAAATCGGCAGCGTAGACCGTATTCCTGAATATGTAGAAAAAGCCAAAAATAAAGATGATCCTTTCCGCCTGATGGGTTTTGGTCACCGGGTCTATAAGAACTTTGACCCACGGGCAAAAGTCTTGGCCAAAGCAGCAAAAGATGTTCTTGATGAACTTGGTGTCAATGATCCCATGCTGGATGTTGCCCGCGAATTGGAACAGATTGCATTGAAAGATGATTATTTCATAGAAAAGAAACTTTATCCAAATGTGGATTTCTATTCCGGCATTATCCTGAAAGCTATGGGTTTCCCAACAGAGATGTTCACCGTATTGTTCGCATTAGCCAGAACAACAGGATGGGTATCCCAATGGGGCGAAATGATTGAAGATCCAACGCAAAAAATCGGACGGCCACGTCAGTTGTTTACCGGCGATACACAACGGAACTTTATCAATATTGAAAACAGATAAAGCTAAGACTTAGATATTAAAAAAGCCCGGAAGATGATATCTCCGGGCTTTTTTTTAATTTATCGTGCAATGAATTCTATCATATATCCATCCGGATCACGGACAAAGGCAATGACGGTACTACCGTGTTTCATGGGTCCCGGTTTTCGCGGAACGTCAACACCACTCTCCGCCAAATCATCACAAAGTTTATAAATATCCTGAACCCCCAAGGCCAGATGACCAAAAGCATCACCCATAACATAGGGCTCCGTCCGGTCCCAATTATGGGTCAGTTCAAGGACAGTATGGTCACTTTCTTCGCCGTAACCTAAAAAAGCCAATGTAAAACGGCCCTCCGCGAAATCCTTCTTCCGAAGCAACCTCATCCCCATATGCTGGCAATAAAAGTCTATGGATTTCTCAAGATCTAAAACCCGGATCATCACATGCAGAAAGCGGTTGCCATCGGCCATCAATTAATCCTGTTTATCTGCGATCATAGCAGTGAAAGTCGCCTCAGCAACCAATTGACCCGCAACCCGGCCTTCACCCTTGAAACGCCACACAGGTCCCCGGTGGCGTTCTTTTGTGATATGAAGTTCCAGCCTATCGCCGGGCACAACAGTTTTTCTGAACTTAGCACCATCAATGGACATGAAATAAGCCAGTTTTTCTTCGGCCTCATCCTCCATGCTCAACATCACCAACGTTGCGGCGGCCTGAGCCATGGCTTCCACGATCAAAACCCCCGGCATAACCGGCTTTCCTGGAAAATGTCCCTGAAAAAAAGGTTCATTCATGGTTACACATTTAATGCCAACCGCAGATTCGCCGGGATTTATTTCCGTTAGCAAATCTATCAGCAACATCGGATAGCGATGAGGGATCAATTCCATGATCCTCTCAACGCCAATTGTTTGCAGTTTTATATTACTTTCTTCCGACATATTTTGCTTTCTGTCGTCCGTTAAAACGTTGATTTACTTGACCGCCGGAAGTTCTACCTTGATGTTGGGTAATACCTGATCTAGTGCCTCAATCACTTTTGTTGTTACATCCAGACCCGATGCTTTTTCAATCACCAGACTGACATCCATGATCATGGTCGCTTTATGTTCTTTTAGAATTTTTTGCAGGATTGGCTTCAAAGCGCGCTGCAATTCATTTTGTGCATTCCCTAAAGCCACTTCAAGCTGCTTATTCTTGATTTGAACTTCACTGCGAACTGTCCGTACTTTATTTTGGAAATCCAGCACTTTTGCATCATAGGATTCTTTGGGAAGGATTGATCTCTGGGATTTCAGAGTGGTCTCTTCTTCTTTTAGAATATTTTCCTGCTCGGCTATTTCCGCTTGAAATCTTGCGCGAATTTTATCCAATTGACTTTGGATGTCTTTACCAGCTGCAGAGTTAAATCTAACCATACGGCTGTCAATAACAGCGATAACAGCCACGGGCAAAGCTTCAGCAGCAACAACTGCCCCAATATTTGCGAATGTGGAAACGGCGGAAGCAATTGCTGCCATTACAGTAATTTTGATTATCTTGTTCATTTTAAAATCTTGTTCCGATGTTAAATTGGAAAAACTCTGTTTTATCGAATTTGTCAGACAGTATCGCCTTGGCAAAATCGACCCTAAATGGACCAAATGGTGATGTCCAGGTAAAACCAATACCTGCTGACACCCTTGGTTTTGGTGTATCCCCAACAATACGATGGGTTAAATCTGTTGCAGAATTATACAACTCCGTGGGCAAGTCAATACTAAAAAGCGCCCCGGCATCGACAAACATGCTTGCTTCAATACCAAGTTCCCGTGCGCCAGACCCCAGCGGGATATATATTTCCAGCGAGCCTTTATAGAAAACATTACCCCCAAGAGCATCTGTGGTCAAATCATCGCGGGGGCCAATACCGGCCTGTTCAAATCCGCGCATACGGGGATTGCCGAGGAAGAAACGGTCATTAATGCGGACGTCTTGTCCAAGACCCAGAATATGTCCCCCTTCAGCTTTAAAGCCAAAAATCCAGCGGCCATAGATGGGAATGAAATAATTATAGCTGGCCTGTGACCGTATATAACGTACATTTCCGCCGAGTCCGGCCACGTCCTGATTAAGGACGGCCCGATGGCCCCGGTTTGGTTTCTGTCTGTTATCCAGATTATCAAACGAAATACCATAGCCCACGGATGAAGTTGTAAAGGTTCCGATGTTAGTGATCGTGAACGGACTACGGCTAGCAAGGAAGGCCTCTGGAATATCAATTTTATCCCGCCGCAGGTTATACCGGGCGCTCATCACAATAAATTCGGTTACCGGAAACGCGGTGCGCAGTCCCAGACCCAGTGATACCTGTTCAAAATTGGCTTCCCGGAAACTATTGTCCCGATAGAATATATCAACACCAGCNACCACNGGNCGNCCCAAGAAATAAGGTTCGGTNAAACCAATATCCAGTTCCTTACGACGGCTGGATATNCGGCTNCCAAAACGCAGGTCCTGACCNCGGCCNANAAGNTTTCTTTCCCGGATNCTGAAATCAAACAAGANAGCTTTCCGCACTAGAGAAACCCGCCCCAACGGACAGTTCTCCCGTTGCCTGTTCTTCTACCGTGACTTCAAGAATAGTCTTGTCGTTGGCAGAGCCTTCAACCTGATTGATTTCCGCTTCTTTAAAAAAGCCCAGAGATTTGATTCTGATTTCAGACCGTTTCATTTTGGAAGAATTATAGGAATCCCCTTCAATCAGCCTCATCTCACGACGGATCACCCGATCATGTGTCCGAACATTACCGTGAATCTCGACCCGCTCCACATAAACACGTGGGGCCTTGTTAACGATATAAGTGATATTAACCGTCTGATTTTCCCGATCCCGTTTAATTCGGGGGCGCACATTCACGAAGGCATAGCCTTTCAAGCCAGCCACGTTGGTCAGATATTCCACCGTTTGATCAATCAGCTCGGAATTATACAATTTGCCTTCTCTGGTAAAGACCAGCTTACTTAAAACTTCCGAGGCCAAATCCGGTATTTGGCTTTCCACTTTAATTTCACCGAAATGATATATAACCCCCTCTTCAATCGTATAATTGATAAAGAAGGTTTCTTTATTCGGTGCCAATTCGGTCACGGCAGAAGTAATTCTAAAATCTGCATAACCCCGGCCCCGGTAAAAATCACGGAGCACTTGCTTGTCAAAAGCCATTCTATCGGGATCGTAGGTATCATCGGAGGTCAGGAACTTCCACCAACGGCTTTCCTTAGACCGCATAACCGCACGCAAGTCATCATTGTTATAGATGGCGTTGCCCATAAAGTTGATCTTACCGATGCTGCTTTTCGGGCCCTCGGTAATTTCAAAAACCAGATTAACCCGGTTCTGGTCCAACTGAATGACCTTTGGTTCAATGCTGGCCGCAAAACGACCGCCACGGCGATAAATTTCTAAAAGCCTTTGCACATCGGCCCGCACCTTTGAACGGGAAAAAACAATGCGGGGCCGCAAGTGAATTTCTTCATAAAGCTTATCGGCTTTTTTGTATTTGTTGCCCTCAAAAACGATGCGGTTAATAATCGGATTTTCCGAAATCTTAATCACCAGGACTTTGCCCGCCCGTCCAATCTTCACATCGGAGAATAAGCCCGTATTGAAAAGGGATTTCAACGAACGGTCGACTTCCTTTTCATTATAGACATCGCCCTTCTGGACAAAGATATAGGATTTGACGGTCTCTACCTCAATCCGCTGGTTCCCCTGAACCACCACATTGGAGATAATATCACGGTCACCATAGGCAGATTGCTGCGCCTGTGCCCCCGAGATACCGAGAACAACAGCCCCTTGAAGAAAAACAACCAATAATGACCAAACTATATATATTTTATTAATGCGATTTAACAAAGAACAGCATCCCGTTTATTTTTTTGCTTTTTTATATTAGATATGGCGTTTTTACCAGCTAAATTTCAATATGTCATTGAAAGTCGCCAACATCATTAACCCAAGAATAAAAACCAATCCAATACGAAACCCAAACTCTTGGGTTCTTTCACTTAATTTTCTGCCTAAAATAGCCTCAAATCCATAAAAAAGAAGATGGCCCCCGTCAAGCAATGGTATAGGAAATAAATTTATCATGCCCAGGCTGATTGACACCAATGCCATCACCCTGATCCAATAATCAATGCCCCGTTTTGCTGATTCTCCAGCAATCTTGGCAATACCGATAGGCCCGCTTAATTCCTTTACCGACCGTGTGCCCACAATCATTTGCCGAATACCGCGCAACGACTGAACCACAATCACCCGGGTTCCCAGAACTCCTGCCCATA
>JAESPY010000064.1 GCA_016765435.1 Emcibacter sp. | reverse complement strand
AAATGGGAACCGCCAGAGCAGCTTTAACGGATAGAGCAACCTTAACGGGTCATGGCCTCCGGTGCGGTTTTCTCCCGCTTGACCATCAGCTTGTTCAGGGCGTTCACATAGGCCTTGGCCGAGGCCACCAGCGTATCCACATGGGCACCATGCCCATTGACGGTTTTACCGTCTTCTTCCAAACGAACGGTAACTTCTGCCTGCGCATCGGTGCCGCGCGTCACCGCATGGACCTGATACAGTTCCAGATGTGGTTTGCCCCCAGCTAATCCACACAAGGCTTTGAAAGAGGCATCCACCGGACCATTTCCCTCACTGGATACGGTCACAGACTGTCCCTCTACATCCAGTCCGAATGAGGCCGTGCTGGACTTGTCACTATCACAGATGAAGGACCAATTTACCAACTTCATATGATCATTATCGCGCATATTCTCATCAACGATGGCAATGATATCATCATCATAGAGGGTCTTTTTCACATCGGCCAAATCCTTGAACCGGGTGAAGGCACTCATGAACTCATTATCGCCCAACTCATAGCCCAGATCTTTCAGCTTTTCCCGGAACGCATGGCGGCCGGAATGTTTTCCCATGACCAGTTCGGATTTTTTCAAACCTACTGATTCTGGGGTCATGATTTCATAAGTCGCGGCATTTTTCAGCATGCCGTCCTGATGAATACCGCTTTCATGAGCAAAAGCATTGGCCCCGACAATCGCCTTGTTATGCTGCACATCCAGACCCGTAACAGAAGACACCAGTTTCGATGTCTTGAGAATATTTTTCGTAATGATACCTGTATGATAGGGCATGACATCAGCGCGGGTGCGAAACGCCATGATGATTTCTTCCAGTGCCGCATTCCCGGCCCGCTCCCCGATGCCATTGACCGTACATTCAATCTGACGCGCCCCGCCCTGCACNGCGGCNATGGAATTGGCCACNGCCAGNCCCAGATCATTATGACAATGGGCCGAGAAAATCGCTTTGTCCGCATTGGGAACATTCTCTAAAATATTNTGCATAATNACACGATATTCNTNGGGCGTGGTATAGCCCACGGTNTCCGGCACATTNATGGTGGTCGCCCCNGCNTTGATGGCAACTTCGATGCTGCGGNACAGAAAGTCCGNCTCTGTTCGGGTGCCATCCTCNCANGACCATTCCACATCATCACANAANTTCCGGGCATAGGCGACACTATCGGCAATNCGTGNNATNACCTCATCCGGGGTCATTTGCANCTTATGNTCCATATGCANAGGGCTTGTAGAGATAAANGTATGAATCCGNGGNCGAACCGCCTTTTTCAAGGCNTCTGCCGCCCGNTCAATATCTTTNNNAGAGGCACGGGCCAGTGAGCATACGATGGTTTCTTTTANCAATGCNCCCACTTGTGAGACAGCTTCGAAATCACCGTTAGAGGCAATGGCGAACCCGGCCTCNATCACATCGACGCCTAAATTCTCGAGCGCTTCGGCAACCCGCAGTTTTTCGCCCAATGTCATGGAGCANCCCGGCGANTGTTCGCCATCCCGTAAAGTCGTATCAAAAATGATAACCCTNTTNTCTTCTTNGGTCATTATATAAGCCTTAAATTTTAAACTGATTGATGTATTTGTCCCGTTCCGGGAGCATGGTTTTACTTTTCTCCCCTAAACGTCCGCCANTTAAATGGCTATACAATCCAAGACGTCAGGGGCGACTAAGTCGACCAAGTAGAAGGAGGGATAGGAGNAAGGGGGCAGCAGACAGCAATAACGCACCAGCAGAGNTNCTGCNCGTGTTCATCAAATTCAAAGATGAAAATATTGNCTGTGTCATGCNAAATCTTATATAGTATTTCAATTAANAAATCTTATAGACAATTATATTTGGCTTGTGAACNNAAAAAACACCCTGCCCATAAATNTTTATAGGCAGGGCNTNTTTATACTTAAACNTCTTCAGGNTGCGCCAGTGGGTCGGCACCAAACNCGTTGGGNCCATCTGTNCCCGCCGTTACAAACCAAAACAACAGAACAAGAATCCCGATNAATGGANTAAAGCNAAGCAACAACCACCAGCCGGACNTGTTTTTATCATGCAANCGACGGATGCTAACNGTAATCGTTGGAATGAACATTGCCACNGCAAANACAAGGACAAGAATTGCCAGAAAAGGGATAACCGTGCTCACNACCATGACGCCGACATAAACAAGCATATAAAATAATTGAAAATACCAATATTCAGAACGGCTGGCCCGCCCCGTTATCGTCGCATATTTGGAAAAAACCGATTTAATAGCCTCTGAAAAACCCATGGGAAACCTCTGTAATTTTGAATGTATATTTAATTCTCAATCAACTTCTTGTGAATACACTAATAGAATTATCGGTGTATAACAAGTCCAAGCATACCCCCCTTGATATGATCAAAAAATACATTACTATAAATTCACCCACAATCTAAAGGAGAAAGAAAAATGCTCGGATATGTAATGATTGGCACCAACAACCTTGAAAAAGCAACCGCTTTTTATGATGCCCTGCTCGGTGAACTCGGCGCAAAAAGAAATATGGAAGGGCCGAATTTTATCTCATGGTCTTCCGGCGAAGGTACAACCAGCTTTTGCGTCATCACCCCGGAAAATGGTGAACCGGCCTGTATCGGAAACGGTTCCATGATGGCTTTATATGCCCCAGACCATGCCACCGTCGACAAAGTATATAATATGGCCCTTGAAATGGGCGGCACCTGCGAAGGCCCCGCCGGTCCCCGTCCCGACTTCAGTCCCGATTTTTATGCGGGATATTTCCGGGATCTGGACGGCAACAAATTGAATGTTTTTAACTTCGCCATGCCATAAAATTTCATGGCATGGGATTTAAATCCTAATCCTCGAACGGGTCCTGCACTAAAATAGTGTCTTCCCGTTCGGGACTTGTGGACAGCAAAGCTACTGGTGTTTCGATCAATTCCTCAATCCGGCGAATATATTTAATCGCCGTTGCGGGCAGATCAACCCAACTACGCGCGCCGTATGTGCTATCGGACCAGCCTTCCAATGTTTCATAGATCGGCGTTACTTTGGCCTGATCCGCTGTGGACGTTGGGAAATAATCAATACGCTCCCCGTCCAGATCATACGCGACACAGACTTTCAATTCATCCATACCGTCCAAAACATCAAGCTTCGTCAGCGCAATGCCGGAAATTCCGCCAATTTTTGTCGCCTGACGCACCATAACCGCATCAAAATAACCACATCTGCGGCTACGTCCGGTTACCGTACCAAATTCATGGCCGCGTTCGCCCAATCCCTTGCCCACATCATCAAATAATTCAGTCGGAAATGGCCCCTCGCCCACGCGGGTTGTATAGGCTTTGGTAATGCCCAGCACATAATCAAGGGTTCTGGCCCCAACACCACTGCCGCCAGCGGCTTGCGCAGAAATCGTATTAGAAGACGTCACATAGGGGTAAGTGCCATGATCGATGTCCAGCATAATCCCCTGCGCACCTTCAAACAGAATACGTTTGCGCTCATGACGCATCTTGTCCAGCACCCGCCAGCTTGTGCCAAGGTAAGGCGTAATCTTCGGCGCAACTTCCTTGATTTGAGCAATCAGGGCCTCCCGATCAATTTCCGCAACCCCAAGGCCGCGGCGTAACGGATTATGATGACC
>JAESPY010000063.1 GCA_016765435.1 Emcibacter sp. | reverse complement strand
TGGCGGAATCGGGCTTGATGCCACGTTGTTGAATTTGAATACAAATGGCCGCATCGGATTATGCGGCTTGATTTCTGAATATAATACGGAGCCTTACGGTACTCGAAATCTGTGGCAGTTGATTGTCACCTGTGGGCAAATCAAAGGATTATTGGTCAGCAATTATCTAGAGCGTTTCGGCGAAGGGGGCCAGACAATGGCAAAATTGGTCAATGAAGGAAAACTGCATTTTGATGAGCATATCGATCAAGGTCTGGACGGGGCATATGAAACATTTATGCGGCTGTTCTCCGGGGCGAATAAAGGAAAATTAATCCTGAAAATTGCGGACTGATTAATTATCCAGAGCCCCCGCAGAAATCCAGTCGCGGATGGTTTGAATGATTCTGGCATTTAAAGGCGGGGCCGCAAAGGGCATTTGCGCCCCGGTTCCGCCATTTTCAATATGGGTGCCTTCCAGTTTCATCAGCAGATAACTTTTTTCCGGCTCTCCCGGTGAGACGATGAAAAAACGGCTTTCACCGGATGGCTTGCCGACAATGTTTTTCCAAGCGGCTCTGGGGTGCAGAGCCATGCCGCCAGCTTCGGTGCCTGTCATGTGGCATGTGGCACATTTCCGTCGCATGACAGGGGCAATGTCTTTGGAAAAACTGACTTCAGTCTCTTCAATACCCCCGGCATGACCGCCAGAGATGGCAGAGAGCAATATTCCGCCCGCCATCCCAATATATTTATACAATGCAAACGTCATATATTACCCTTTTGCCACATGGTTGCCCGCGATATAACCATATGTCAGAGCAAGGCCAATGGTGCCGCCTGCACCGTAATAGGCACTTCTTGAGGGGCTGGCGATGCAATTTCCGGCACCGTATAGCCCTTTGATAGGCATGTCATTATGGTCAAGGACCTGCGCATTTTCATTAATTTTTGGTCCTGAATTGGTATCAAGCGCGCCTGCCGCCAGTATAAAGGCATAGAAGGGGCCTTTTTTGGTGAAAGGATGCATGGTGATGTTGGGCATGGGGTTTTTGGCAAAAGACGATCCTTTGCGGGGAAAGGAGAACAGCTTGTGCCATTCGGTGTCATACAGATGCTTTCCGCGATCAAATTCAGGGTCTTCGCCTTTTTCAGCATAACCATTAAAGCGTGAAATATGATCTTTTGCGGCATCCTCAAACCCGTTTTCAAGAGCAACGCCCCCGCTTTTTGAGGCTATTTTTTTCAGATGGCTGTCTATATTGGCAAACAGGTCATCCCATGTATCGCCGCTGATCAGATAAGGGCTTTCATTTTTTGACAGGGGGAAGGGNAANTTNCCGCCAAAAGCATCAATNGANCGTTCATCAAATANCATGAACANCAATTGGTTTGGATATTCATCTTTTCGNNGGGTCATANACAAAATGCACNCGNGTGCGGTCATTGTANCAGCGTTTNTCATTGACGATTCTGTTNCCNTATTTATTGACGACGATCATGGAATCACCGGGGAGAACGAANGCCCCAAGCCCNAGAGCGCGATTNTTCAAGGCTTCNTCAAACAGAACCTGTGTGCGCCATGCGGTGTGCATTGCNCCCATTTGTGCNCCNANTTCTCCGGCAAGGCTGATGAANTCNCCGGTTGATCCGGGCATGGCACAGGCACCGTACAGGGCCGTTTGATGCAAATCGACCAGTTTTTTATTNTGGGAATAACCGCCCGTNCCAAAAATAACGCCTTTGTTGGCCCGGATNCGGATGGTTTTGCCGTCTCTTTCGGCTTCAACCCCGATNACACGGTCGTCTTTTTTGATGATGCGGGTCACACGGGTGTCGGTCATCATAGGAACNCCCTTGGNGGCGAGCCAGTCTTCCATCTGTGCGGCNAGGCTNCNTCCGCCAGCAGAAGAACCTGATCCTGANGCTGGCTCNAGAGCGCGGCCNGTGGGGGTCTTGTTTTCCGGCAGATGATCGGCATAATCNGGCGCGGGGACATCAACCTGAAACAGGCGGAATTGCTGAAATTTAACGGCGTNCACTTCTTCCAGAAAATCGATGGCCTTATAGCCATTGTCATAGAATGCTTCGATCAGGCGATAGTCACTTTCGTTNAGCCCGAATGTGGGGCTGTCGGGATTAAACCGCTGAGGGAAGGAATAATGAGCCATATAGGCAATGGCATCGNTTTTTTCATCTTTNATGCCTTGTTCNCGNAGGATTTTATGATTGCANATCCANGCGACNCCGCCTGATTTTCCTGTTGTGCCNCCCATAAGGGGCATTTTTTCAAGCAACATGACCTTGGCNCCTTTGCTGACCGCNGAAATNGCNGCAGAGCAGGCGGCNGCNCCGCTNCCGATGCACAGAACATCTGTAATATGNTCCCAAGTTTCCGGGCCGTCCTGTTCNTCGCTGGCCTGTGCGGATAAGACGCCCGCCGCAGCAGAAAGACCGATGCCGCCCAAAACAGCGCGACGGTTAACTGAAGTTTTCTTATTCATAATGGTTGAGCCTCCTATATTTAAACTGATGTAATGTGCNCCTTAAAAAAGATGTCGTCATCTCTATAAAGTGCTAGGCATGCNAAAATAATTTTTNGGCCGCTTTATAGGATAGAGTCGCGGCTTTGNTTAAGGGCATTNTCCGAAANTCATTTGATAATATTTCTACGCCATAAAGCCCGTCATAGCCTGTTGCTTTCAAGGCTGTCAGAAATTCTTCAAGGGGGAATTCACCGTCTCCCGGCAGCATACGGCATTCCAGTGTTTCTTGCATGAAAGGCCCTTGTGGGGCAAGGGTACAATCATCAAGCTCCACATGGTTTATGATGCCGGGGGGGGAGTGCTGCGATGGCGGACATGGGAATATTCGCTCGAACCATATGCCATATATCCAGAAGCAAGCCCCCATTCGGTCGGTCAGCNCCCTCAACAATGGCGCGGCCCGTTTGCAGGTCACAGATATTGGACGTTGGAAATAATNCGATGGTAATGGCTGTGTCCGCGTCTTTGGCCTGATCGCACAGGGTGGNAAATTCGGTAACAATATGATCCATCGGCCATGTGGCACCCGTGACATCCCCGGCAACTTTGATGTGGCGGGCATTCAAACGCCTTGCCGCATCCAGCATAATACGGCGCTGATGGTCNGATGCCTGTCGTCGGTCGCCGTCAACAAACCAATCCACCAGAACTTCCAATTCCCGGTGGATTAAACCATGGTCATCCAGAATATGATTGATGTCCTCATAAGACATGTGATCCAGAATATGGACCAGATCCTGAAACCCAAAGCCAAACCCGCGATAGCCGGCCTCACTTGCGGCACGGACGCGGTCGATGAAGGCATGGGGACTTACGGTTGTTGAGCCGAAAGGACTAATGTCTCCGGCCAGCGTAAAATACGTCGGGATTATATCCGGTATATTATTCATGCTTTGCCCTGGCTGCCAGAATAATATCCGCCGCTCGCCATCCCACCGCCATCGCGGGAGCGTTGGTGTTGCCCGTTACGGGACTTGGTATGACAGAACAATCTGCAACCCGGAGTCCCCGTACGCCCCGGACGCGAAGTTTGGAATCCACAACGGAATTTTCATCACCGCCCATGCGGCAAGTTCCGGTGCCATGTAAGCCGCAAGTGGAAAGACCTCGGAAACTTTCGAGCAATTCTTCATCGCTTTGCAGATGGGAACCGGGTAATAATTCATGGTCAATTTTTTCGGCGAGGGGGGATTTCGTCATGAATTTACGCATATAG
This sequence comes from Emcibacter sp., assembly GCA_016765435.1. GTDB lineage: Bacteria > Pseudomonadota > Alphaproteobacteria > Sphingomonadales > Emcibacteraceae > Paremcibacter. Next base: position 1,186 of record JAESPY010000063.1, on the reverse strand, counting down.
CGTATGGCGGCAATGGCCGAGTTCTGATCTTCTTTGGTGGATAACCAGTTTGGCATGATTTCCGCGCCGCTGCTTGGGTCGGATGACTGTATATGAACGGTGCCTTTACTGGTTAACCGTAAAAGCTGTCCATAGATGGATATGCCGGGTTTTTTGTCGATATTATTAAGCGGTACAGGGTGATTATCATCGCTTAGGGCAAAAGTGTACCCTCCCAGATAGAGCTGAAGGTCGGGCCGCTTGTCCGGGTGAGCCACATTAACAAATGCGCCGATTTCAAAGGGACCGGTTGACATCGCTCCTGTATGGGTCAGATAATATTGCAGAACGGATTTGATCAGACCCAGTCCAAAGAAGCTGCGGTTGATACCGTCCTGTTCTTTCAGACGGAAAGGTATGGCATAGGAAAGATGCTCATGCAGGCAGTTCCCCACATCGGGGCTATGGGCTATGGGCGTTATGCCTATGGCGGTAAGGCGGTCGCTGTCCCCTATGCCGGAACGTTCCAGTATTTGCGGACTTTCCATTGTCCCGGCGGCGAGGATAATTTCACCGCTGCATCTTACCTCTATATCGGTCGTGTTATTTTTACAGAGATGAACTCCCACGGCTTGCTTGTCAGCGAAAATAACAGATTTTGCGGTCGTATGGGTCATGATATGTAGATTAGGGCGGGACAGCGCAGGTTTCAAAAAGGTAACGGCACCGCTTTGTCTTTTGCCCTTATGGATGTTGTGGCTGTAATAGCCGATGCGGTTGCCGGTCACATCATTCAGGTCATCTGTTTTCTGTAGGCCCATTTCAACACCGGCATCAATCATGCGTTCTGCCAGAGGATATTTGAAATGTCCAGAGGTGATGGGGACGGGGCCACCAACACCGCGCCGCGCGCTTTTCCCCAGAGAATGATCTTCAATATTCTGAAATATTTTGGTCATGCTTTTGCCATTCCAGCCGTCACAACCCAAAGCTTCCCAATTGTCATAATCGGCGGGTTCCCCCCGGCTCCAGATCATGCCATTGATAGAAGAAGAGCCGCCAAGGCCCCGGCCTCTGATCCAGACTTCGTTGGCCTCTCCACCGGGAACCCTTGGCTGGGTCACCTGATAAGCCCAAATATGATCGGGATTGACGACCAGTTTAGCCACCCCTTTTGGCATATGGATATAGGGGCTTTTGTCGGGGC
>JAESPY010000062.1 GCA_016765435.1 Emcibacter sp. | reverse complement strand
GCGCGGTATGGCGGGGGCCCGACAGGTTTCNGGAAGTCTCAAAGTGGCTTACACNCATGTATACGGTGCGCCGGGGGTTTCCGGCGTNACCATATTGGAACGATGAGGATTTCCCAATGGATATAACATATTCTCCTGATGAGGAAAAATTTTGCGAAGAGGTAAAGGCGTTTTTGGNGGACAGTTTGCCGGAATATCTGCGTGAGGGCATGCGGGCGACCCCTTCTGTTTTTGTTGAGCCAGACATNGGNTGTGAATGGCAACGTATTTTGCATAAAAAAGGCTGGTTGGCGTATAATTGGCCGAAAGATTGCGGCGGGACAGGTTGGACACCNGTNCAGCGCTATATTTTTGAAAGAGAATGTGCGCGGGTTGATGCGCNGGGTTTGCCGGTCTTGGGCCTGAAACTTCTTGGTCCTGTGATNTGTCATTTCGGGACGGATGAACAAAAAGCGAAGATTTTACCNCGTATTCTAAATGGGGATGATTATTGGTGTCAGGGNTTTTCTGANCCGGGGGCGGGATCGGATCTTGCCAGTTTGAAAACGCGGGCAGAGCGNAAAGANGATCATTATATCATNAATGGCCATAAAATGTGGACAACCCATGCCCATCATGCCACACATATTTTTTGTCTTGTCCGAACNGATTCAACNGTCAAACCTCAGGCNGGNATTAGTTTTATTCTGGTNGATATGGANCAACNCGGTGTTAAAGTGCGGCCTATCATNGGCTTGGCGGGTGATCANGAAGTCAATGAAGTNTTTTTGGATGATGTTGTNGCGCCNCTTGANAATCTGGTGGGAGAAGAGGGNCAAGGATGGACCATTGCGAAATTCTTGTTGGAGAACGAAAGAGGNGGGGCCTGTCATGCGCCGAAACTTTTGTCTGACNTNCAGCGGTTATCNAAGGCCGCGANGATAGAGCCAAATGGTATGGGCGGAACNATGGCAGAGGATATGTCCTTTATGGAAAATCTNGCCCGGACCGANCTTAAGGCACAGGCATTGGAAATGTCAGAACTGCGGGTTCTTGCCGAAATGGCNAAGGGNCGACCACCGGGGCCGCAAACCTCNTTNTCNAAACTGGTTGCGTCNGANTTGCGTCAGGAAGTTGATNCTTTGGCNGTACGTCTNTACGGNTATGGGGGATTGGCCTTGGAGGGGCAAAGNCCGCTTTATGGNAANAATAGTCCAGAGGCNNTGCACGGNAAAGCGGCACAGCTTGCCGCGCCGCGNTATCTTAACAGTCGGGCATGGTCAATTTTTGGNGGCACCAATGAAGTGCANCGGAGTATNATTGCAAAAACAGTGNTGGGNTTATNAGGCATNGTTTGNNTGAATGANCAGGGAGAAAANTCGATGAAATTAAATAGTGAAGCTTTACCNCAAGCTTACCGTCAAATGAAAACGATCAGGGTTTTTGAAGAAAGGCTTCATGATGATATCCAGTNAGGNGAGATNGCGGGTTTTACCCATCTTTATGCCGGACAGGAAGCCGTAGCCGTTGGGGTATGTGAAAANCTGGGACCAAAGGATTATATCATCTCNACCCACCGTGGTCATGGGCATTGCTTGGCAAAGGGCTGTGACGTTATNGGNATGATGAAAGAGATTTACGGCTGTCGTGATGGTCTGGGTAANGGCCGNGGCGGATCAATGCATATNGCGGATATTGAGAAGGGNATGCTGGGGGCNAATGGAATNGTGGGTGCGGGGGCACCNATTGCGGTTGGNGCCGGAATTACCGCTAAAGGNAATGGCGGTGTTTCTATTGCCTTTTCTGGTGATGGGGCCTGTAATCAGGGCACAACATTCGAAGCNATGAATATGGCNGTGGTCTTGAAATTACCNGTGATATTTGTGTTTGAAAATAATCATTATTCTGAACATACCGGAGTGGATTACGCCGTTGGAGCCAAGGATATGCGCACCCGNGCCGAGGGNTTTGGNATGCGGGCCGACATGGTNGATAACGGCATGGATTTCTTTGCGGTTTATGAGGCGATGGAAGATATCATTGCTTATTGTCGGGCGGGCAACGGTCCGGCGGCNATTGAAATTGATACGGAAAGATTTTANGGCCATTTCGANGGGGACCCCCAACGTTACCGGGGNCCCGGTGAACTTGACCGTATTCGNGAGGAACGTGATTGCCTGAAACAATTCCGGGCAAGGGTGANAAAAGACAANTTGATGGACNGNAAAACGCTTGATGCCATTGACGNCGAAGNNGAGGCCTTGATTAACAGGGCCGTTGAAGAAGCCAAANCGGCNGAAAAATCGACTGCCGAACATGTCACCGAAGATGTCTACATCAGTTATTGAGTGAGAGGGATNAATAATATGTCNGAAAAAATGATCCGTGAAGCTATTTTGGAAACAATTGATGCGGAAATGGCACGGGACTCNTCCCTGATTATGTTGGGNGAGGATATTGTCGGCGGCAACGGGGCACCGGGNGGACCAGAAGCNATTGGNGGCATTTGGGGNACNTCAACGGGCCTCTGGGCAAAATATGGTGGGGACCGTGTGATTGATACCCCCATTTCGGAAAGTGCGATTATCGGTGCCGCAGCAGGTGCTGCTTTAACCGGGAAACGGGCCATTGCCGAAATTATGTTTGCTGATTTCATTGGTGTTTGTATGGACCAAATCTGGAATCAGATTGCGAAATTCCGTTATATGTTCGGCGGTAAGACAAAATGTCCGGTTGTGATCCGCATGGTATATGGGGCGGGCTTTAACGCGGCGGCACAACATAGCCAGTCAATCCATCAGTTTGTCACCGGCATGCCGGGTTTGAAGGTGGTGATGCCGACAACGCCTGCGGATGCCAAGGGATTATTAACGACGGCGATTCGGGATGATGATCCGGTTATTTTTCTGGAACATAAGGCATTGTATGGCGTAACGGGAGAGGTGCCGGACGGTGAATATTTACTGCCCTATGCCCACGCGCGGCAGGTAACGCAGGGGGATGACCTGACGATTCTGGCAACGGGTATGATGGTTGGAATCGCCGAAGCGGCGGCCCATAGCCTTGCAGAAGATGGCATTGCCTGTGATGTATTGGACCTTCGGACCACCAGCCCTCTTGATGAAGAAGCCATATTGGACAGCGTGGAACGGACGGGACGTCTGGTGATTGTGGATGAAGCTCCGCCCCGGTGTAGTCTGGCGACGGATCTATCGGCTCTTGTGGCGCAAAAGGCTTTTGCTTCTTTGAAAGCACCAATAGAAATGGTGACGCCGCCGCACACGCCGGTTCCTTTTTCCCGTGAGCTGGAAGCCGCTTATCTGCCGAGCGCAGATAAGGTAAAAGCCGCGGTGTTAAAGCTTATGGCCTATCAGCGGGGATAATGGATATGACAAAATTACGTGCCTTTACCATGCCCAAATGGGGCATCGAAATGACCGAAGGTGTGGTCGCTGAATGGATGGTTGAGGAAGGAAAACCGTTTAAGAAGGGGGATATGATCGCCCTTGTGGAAACCGATAAAATCACCAATGAACTGGAAGCGGAATATGATGGTATGTTTCCACGGCTGGTCGCGGAAACGGGGCAGAGCTATGCCGTTGGGGATTTGATTGCGGTTGTGGTGGATGCGGATCAGGTGCCAGAGGCGGCTGATGTGGCGGCCTTTGTTGAGGGTTTTATTCCGGCAGACGGCGGAAAAACCCCCCGTGCAGCCTCGAAAAAGAAAAAAACAGAAGCAACCGAAACGCCAGTATCAGTGGTGCCGGTAACAGAGAAAATTACCATTAGTGATTCGGTAAATATAAGTCCTGCGGCCCGGACTTTGGCAGAAGAACGTGNTGTTGATGTTTCTGATATGGTCGGTTCTGGAAAAGCNGGCCGGATTACGTTTCAGGATGTCTTGCAGGAAAGTCTGCCACCGATTGCCGTTGGCGGCGGTGACCCGGTTGGTATTGTGCCGGAAAGTCTCCAGATGGATGGTTTTTATGCCAGNCCGTTGGCCAAGAGACTGGCCGTTTTACATGCGGTGGATTTGTCAAAAATTACCGGAACAGGACCTCGTGGACGTATTTGNAAGGTCGATGTTCTCGCCCTTGTCCCGGATGACATTNCGGCTCCGGCGGAGAAAAGCGCCCCGACTATGGAATTTGCCCGNCCGGCGGCTGGAACAAGCCAGGTGGTGATGATGTCTCCCATGCGCAAGGCCATTGCCAAATCGCTCAGCCATAGCAAATCGACCATCCCGCATTTTTACCTGCGGCAAAAGGTTCGTATAGACGCCTTGCTTGGCTTGCGGGCGCAGGCAAAGGCGGCAACCGGGGCGGCACCAAGCATCAATGATTANATCATTCGGGCCTGTGCGCTGGCTTTGATCCAAAATCCCGNTGTGAATGTNCANGTGCATGGAGATGAAATNCATTGCTTTGGNGCGGCGGATATTTCTGTGGCNGTCGCAACGGATAAGGGCTTGATTACNCCGATNGTCAAGGGCGCGGATAGCTTGTCTGTGGCGGCAATTTCCCGGGAGGTCAAGACATTGGCGGAGAAAGCCCGTACGGGTAAATTACAAGCGGATGAATTTATTGGCGGCAGTTTCTCCATCAGCAATTTGGGCATGTTTGGCATTGNTCAGTTTGATGCCATTATCAACCCGCCCCAAGGGGCCATTCTGGCNGTNGGTGCCGGAACACGCCAACCGATAGAGATCGGCAACGCGCTTGGTTTTGCCACGGTGATTGAATTGTCGCTGTCCTGTGATCACCGGGCTATTGACGGGGCTGTCGGNGCGCAGTTCATGAAAAGCCTGAAAGAACTTTTGGAAACGCCAACCTTATTAACCGCCTAGATTTCCAAATATATATGAGAAGAAGCGGGGCTATTGCAGNGCCGCTTCTTTTTATTGCGCGTAATATTGTGTGAAGAAATCCCGGCTGGTCCTTGCCACGGCCTTTGCCCGGTCATTGAGGTCAGGATATTGGTCCCGTAGGGCCTTTGACCGTAATTCAATGGCGATGGGTAAATTCACTGGTAGACAGTCCATGATATCTTTTAGGGGCAGGNCNCCGTCCCCAAGATGTAGNCGNCCGTCGATGGCTTCGGCCAGAATTTCTTCGGCATCTGCCGGGTTGCCACCGGGCAGAGGCGCATCGCATAATTGGGCATAACCTAGCCATTCACGGGGAACGGCCGAGATGTCAGCCAATGTACCACCGCTCCGTTGCCAATGCAGGCTATCGATCAGCAAACCTGCGGCGGGGGCGTTCAATTCGTGAAGCAGGGAGGTGGCCTGATGGATGGTTTTTACCTCGGTAAACAGGCCAAATTCCAGAGTGATGCGGATATTATTTTTTGCGCCGCGTTCCATCAAAAGGCCAAGCTTGTCAAGGGTTGCGGATCGGTTAGGATCACTGCTGACTACCAGAACATTCTTTGCCCTCAATTCCGTACCGATGTCAATGATGCGCAGATGGTCTGGGTTGGCCGGGCCGGGTTTAATCCAGACAACCTCCACATCAAGAAGCTTTAACCCGGTCTCCTTGAGGGCGGTTTGCACGTTCCGTGTGGTTTGATCGGTCCATTGGTCCGGCTCAATCCACATGCCACCATAATCAAAGCGGGCGTCTGCCGCCGCATAGACAAGCTCTGTCGGCGTGGCTTCCGGCATGATACCCGATGCCATGGCAATGGGATTGTGCTTTGTCATCTTAGGGTTTTGACGCGTTAATGATCGAGGTTTCCACTTCAGATTCTGTTGGGTTGCGTCGCAGGGTCAGTCCCCCGTTCACTTGTAAATTTTCCCCGGTCATAAAACATTCGTCGCTGGCNAGCCAGACACAGCCTGCGGCAATATCTTCTTTGGTGCCATAACGGCCGGTTGGGTAACCGGGCAAAAAGGCTTCCATAAGTCCGGGAACCTGTTGGGCATCNGCGGTCATGGGGGTTTCTGTGATGCCCGGAGAAATGCTGTTAGCGCGTATTCCGCGGGCGCCAAATTCATTGGCGACACAGCGGATCAAATGGTCNGCCCCGGCCTTTGTCGCCATATAGGCCGCATGGTCATACATCATGATTTTGGCCGTTGCGGAGCTGACCTGTATGATTGATCCTCCTTGATCCATGGNGGGGATCAGGGCCTGAATAAATTGGAATACGCCGCGCANTTGCANGGCATACATCTGGTCAAAATCGTCATCGGTCATATCCAGAAAAGGTTTCAGCAAGCCCCANCCCGTGGCATTGANNGCGGTATTTAANNCGCCAAGNCCNNNTTTNGCGGNNTCNACCATGGCAAAGACACTGTCGCGNTTTGTTAAATCTCCTTCTACGGCGATGCCGCCAATGTCTGCGGCAAGTTCTTGCAAGACATCCATATGGCGTCCTGCGACGGCGACTTTTGCCCCTTCGGCGGCGAAACGGCGGGCGATGACCTGTCCCATATTATCTTTGCCAGCGGCCCCAATGACGAGCAGTTTTTTACCTTCTAACCGACCCATATTTTTTATCCTTTTATATCTTTTGGTGTGTTTTTAATCGTGAATATCGCAGGCGTCATTCAGCAGTTCGTGGAAATATTGAACACGCCTTTCCTGCTTGGTCAGCATGCCGCCCTTATAACCCCGACTGTGGAGGCCGATTTGCTGCCCGGTGACCACGGACATATCCTGATCCGCCACATAGCCCAAAGATTTCTCGCCGTAGATGATGGTTTCTTTGTCCGCCGGGGCAAAATCAACCACTCCGAGCGGGGTTTCCACTTCGGTACGGCCTTCTACTTTTGGCATGATGAACCAATGGTCAAAAATACATTGTTCCGGGTCTTTGGGATGGGGTTCGGACCGCAGAACCTGAAAACCGTCAGAACTCATGGTAAAGCTTATGTTGGGCCAAAGGGTGCAATGATGATAATCGGTCAGTTGGCTATCGGTCATGGTGTCAAAGGCGGGGTATCCGCGTTCGGCACCCTGTTCCCGCATAGCTTTTTGAATAGCAACGCGAGCTTCACGGGATCGGCCCTCAAAATCAGCGGGGTTAAGATTCCAGTTTTTCAGCATATCATCCAACGGGGCCTGCATTGAATTTGGAATATCCAGCCGCATGGAGGGCTGGCAGCCTTTCATAATCATGCGGTTATGACCACAATCGTTGAAGGTCTGGAAAACTGAATCTTTATAATCGTCGTCGATGAATGTGGCCAGTTCCGGGTGAAGGGTGGGCAGATGATAACTCTCATTGAAATTATCCCGGATAATTTTCCAGTTGCACGGCACCACAGAACTCACATTCAGCACGCGGACCATACCATCCATTTGATAGCTGGATAAGATTTCATCCAGCGGTCCTAACCATTCGCGTAATGATTTTGTGTCTTCATCCATATTAAACCAGACAAAGCCACCCCATATGTCGCAAGAAATTTCGGTTAATTTTGCTTTGCCACAGGGATTGCCGCCGTCGAAATTTTCTGCATCCTGTGCATGAAGAAGGGTGCCATCTTTGCCAAATTGCCAAGCATGATAGGAGCAGGTAATACGCTCGCCCCCGCCCATATCGGACCAGACAAGACGGTTGCCGCGGTGGATACAGGCGTTATAGAAGGCTTTGACAGAACGGTCATCCTGCATAATCATCAGAACACTGTCCGGGCCAATATTATGGGAAATCCAGTCGCCGGGTTCTTCAAGGTCATAGAGCATACCGCCGATATGCCAGACTTTCGTAAAGACATTCTCCCATTCGGCATCCATCCATTTTTTGGAATAATAACGCTCACCCGTGATCGCATCCCCACGTACGGTTGGAACGACGGTTTCTTCAGAAATATATTGAGCATGCAAATCTGTCACTTTATTATCCTTTGTGCTTATAGTTTTATCGGGGTGCTTATGGTTTTATCGGGTCAGAATACAGGTTATCGGCTTTTGGCCAACTCGGGTTTTTGTTAGGGTGGGGCTTTTTCTCCACTCATCCCTTTTCCCCAATCACCCATGTGAGGGCATTATGTAATATTTTGCGGAAATATGGGTTTTCATAGGCGGAGGACCCGTCGCCAATTTGCAGATAAACCAAGGGGCTGTTGAGCGCCTTTTTGGTCCATCCGATCAGGTTTGATCCTTCTGGATGTTCCCATCCGCTGTTATTATCCATCTGCCCGTTCAGGGCGGCGGTGGCACTATAAAAATTTTGGGCCGTAAAGTCATAGTCGGACCGCAACAGGGGCGTCACATCATCTTCGAAAATTTCGGCGAGATAAAGCTCGTCACAGAGGGGGAATGTGGCAGGGATGCCCGCCATGACCGGGTGCTGTGGGGCGATATTCTGCGCGGTGTAAGTGATGTCCGCCGCATAGCCGCTGTCTAATTTTTTATCCCCGTTGATGACGCCTGAGCGATAGAGAAAACGGCCGCCCAGCCATTGACCATATTCCGGCCAGGTGGGCCAGCCCGCCAAAGCATGATGCAGGGCCACAACAGGTTTTCCTTGTTGCAGCAGGGCTTCAAAGCCTTGTTTAAAAGCCGGGGTTGGATCGATAAAACCGGGTTTTTCCGTGGCATGTTCAAAATCAAGCCCCGGCATATCATATAGAACCAAGGCATCATAATGCTGCATAGCCTCAGGATTCATCAATGCCTGTGCGGCAGGGTGATCGACCATGGTTGCGGATATATCTTCCATATCCTGAAATATGGCGTCAAACGCGGTCCGGTCAAAGGGATGTCCCCGGACACAGACCAGAATATTAATTTTTGCATGGTGGTGAATAATTGGCATGGTCTATTCCTGTATCTTATTTTGGTTATTTTGTCATATGAAGTTTCTCATGGCACCTGTTAAAAGCGATAATAATATGGCATTGCCCCTCATACTAAAAAACGCTTGATACTAAGGAATTTGATAGGCAGTCAGAGACGAATATTATGATATGAACAGGCTCGTAAATAATTATTCGGCCTTGCCGCAAATTCGCTTTAAGTTCATCAGGAGATATAAATATGACCATGAATAAACGCTTTATCCTTGTTAATCGTCCTGAGGGCCTGCCGAAAGACAGTGATTTTGAGCTTCGTGAGGAGCCAATGCCAACGATAGAGGCCGGGGAATTATTGCTGCGTAATCAATATGCTTCCATTGACCCAGCTATACGAGGCTGGCTGGATGATGTGCCGAGTTATTTGCCGCCCGTTGCATTGGGCGATGCGGTACGGGCCACGACCATATCAATCGTTGAAGAAAGCAAAGTTAAAGGGTTCGCGCCGGGAGACTGGCTGATCAGCCTGAATAAACTGGAACAATATTCCGTTCTGAAACCGGATGATTTTACTAATATCATTGAT
>JAESPY010000061.1 GCA_016765435.1 Emcibacter sp. | reverse complement strand
CTCTCTTTCAATATCCGACCGAACCACCAACAAAGATTGCAGAGAATCCAGTTTGGCATGGCGGTTTATATCACCCCGTTCCATATTTTCCACAAATACGGCAAGACCGATAATAACCACAAGAGTGACAAAGCTCAGCCCCAGCAACATCCCAACTTTCCGGATATTATCTTTGGCGAAATATCCGGAAAATTCTCTTATTTCTTCTATAATCATAATAGGTTACCCCATAACCTAATGGCAGGAAATCGCGATATTGCGCTTTTCCAGATATTTCTGATGATATTCTTCCGCTGACCAGAATTGTGGTGCCGACGTGATTTCCGTCACAATAGGGTCAGGCCACAAATCAGATGCATCACACGCCGCACGGGAGNCTTCCGCCNCCGCCTTCTGNNNNTCGGNNTGATAATAAACCGCCGACCGATATTGGCTGCCNCTGTCCGGNCCCTGTNGATTAAGCGTCGTCGGATTGTGATCTTGCCAAAAATGATCCAGCAATTGNCCAAAACTGATAATATCAGGNTCAAAAGTTACCTCNACCACNTCCGCATGNTTGGTTTGCCCGGTACAGATCGCCTCATAAGTCGGNTTNTCCGTATGCCCGCCCATGTAACCNACAANNGTTGATATAACNCCATCCAACTTGTCAAANCCCAGTTGAACACCCCAGAAACAGCCNGCTGCAAAGGTTGCNTTTTCCATATTTCCNTACTCCATTTGNATTATAGATATCNCATTCACACAAAAAGAGCAATCCATTCTGACCGCCTNTCCTNAAGGNGCCGGGTCGGGATTCTCCAGATGAATTTNCGTNACCCCTTGTTCCAGATCATCGTCCCAATCCATATCAAAGGCCGCAATATTTTCCCGNAGCTGATCCATGCTTGTCGCGCCNATGATNGANGAGGTNACAAACGGCCTNCTNTCGACNAATTTCTGGGCNAGTTGNAGNAGGGTTATCCCCNTGTCTTCGGCCANAGACANNTATTTACGGATGGCCGGNCNNATGGCTGGCTTCCGGTATCTGTCCGCAAAAGCAGGAAACAATTGCTGACGACTGCCCATCGGCAATTTTCCCCCCAAATATTTTCCACTCAAAGCCCCCCCGGCAATGGGAGAATAAACCAAAAGGGATACATCTTCCCGCAGGGAGACTTCCGACAAACCCTGTTCAAATAAACGGTTCAACAAATTATAGGCATTCTGCACGGACTGCACCCGCGGCACATTTCCCTGTTCCGCATGATGCAGGCATTTCATAACCCCCCACGGCGTTTCATTGGACAGGCCCACATGGCGGATTTTACCCTCCTGAACCAGATCATTCAAAACCGCCAGCGTTTCAGAAAGCGGAATGATATCTGCCTGATCATTATGGACATAGCCTCGCGAATTGGAAAAGAGATTTATCGGGCGGTCCGGCCAATGTAACTGGTAAAGGTCCACATAATCCGTTTTCAAACGCCGCAAACTTTTTTCAAGGGCTTCTGTAATCTGTTCCCGATTGAGGCGGGTGTTATTGGCATTGGTCCGAAACCAACCATCGCTGCCACGGCCAATGACCTTGGTGCCCAGAATGATGTTATCTCGTCCCCCACGCGCGGCCATCCAATTGCCAATATATTCTTCGGAGCGGCCAGAAGTTTCTCCGTTTCGAGGCACCGGATATAATTCCGCCGTATCGAAAAAATTGATGCCCTGCTCAACGGCATAGTCCATCTGTTCCACGGCATCCTGTTCCGAATTCTGTTCGCCCCAGGTCATCGTTCCAAGGCAGATGTTGGAAACCTTTAAATCGGTCCGGCCCAGCCTGTTATATCTCATGACATACCCTTTAATATTATAATGATCTTGTCCCAATATGGAGGGCTTTATGAGAATTTTAAAGGCTTAAAATAATACTGCCGCCGGATATTTACCCGGCGGCAGTAAAAAAAGTCATCCGTAATGGCCTAAATATTAGAATTTAGCCGCCACAGTAAACCATAATTTTCTGGTATCTACAGAATGGGTATCTGCGTTATAATCCGCATATTTAACAGCCACACTATAGTTCTTGTTAATTTTGTAAGACACAACCGCATCAAGTTCAGTACCATAATCCGTATCGCCGAACTGCGAGGTGAACTTATGATAAATCACAGCCGCTTTCAGACCCTTTACAGCGCCGCCGAATTTATAGGCCCCACTGACATAGAAATCTTGCAAGCCCGCTGCCGGTGTGCCGAGGAACTTATCCGCCCAACCGTTAAATTTATGCAACGTTGCCAAAGGTGTTTTGAAACTTGCCGTACCACCATTGTCACTGCCCAAAGATTCAAAGCCGACTTTCAAGGTCGCCCCTTGGAAGCCTACGCCACCAGCAACATGGAAATAATTCACTGAATAATCACCGGGATTGTTTTTTGCATCTGTCTGATTGGCGAATTCAACTTCATAGAGAACCTTGGTCTTATCCGCGACTTCGGTTTTGCCTGCAAAGCGGATACCAACTGTATTGGTGGAAAAACCCGCCACATCATTGTTATCCAGAAGATAGGCATAGGCCGTGANCTTACCAAATTTCAATCCGCTATATTCCGCATTGAACAGATGATGGTTGGAAGAATGATCGCCAGCCGCACTGTCATTACCGAAGATACGATTCACATTCCACACATAAGCATAAAAGAACTTGGTATCCGGCAAAGATTTATTGACCACCGTTACCGCATCCAGATTCTGGTCATTCTGACGCCAGCCCACTGTTCCGACAAAACGCAGATTGCCAAGATTTACAGATTGACGTCCCGCGCTGACCTTTGTGTCTTCATAGCTATAGGACAGATAGGCCTGATTAACTTCTGTATGACTTGGGTCGGCCACAACCGGATAGGTTGTGTTGCCATTGATGGTGTTATTATAATTCTCATCGGCCAGATTACGGGAATCTTCAAACTCAATTACGCCTGAAAACCCTTGATAACTGCCGGTTTTATAGCCGAGCTTGGTATTGATGGTAAAGGCACTGGCATTTTCGGTAAAGCCTGCCTGATCCACATCCTCATAACGGGCACGGACTTTCAGATAAATTTTGCCGCCGGTAACAGCATCCGCAAGGGATTCAGCATCCCCGTCTGCTGCAAAAGCATAAGTTGGTGTAATAATAAAAGCCGCCGTTGAAGCCAGTAAAAGACCTCTGAATATTTTTTTCGACTGAGCCATTGTTCGTTCCTCTAAATTTAATTGTTTCAGCCTTTTTTTAATATGCCTATGCCATCAAATTGACTTGACAAGGATCAAGTTTTTATCAAAAAACTNNCTGAATTACGGGTAGTTTAGGGAGAAATAATTAAAAAGATGTATACTTAATACATCAAATATTTTCACATTCGNNCTTTCACGCTATTNCCGCTCNACAACCCGAATGCCATCCNTCACATCATTGGCCGGATGGGTAATAACCAGATCACCCTCCTTAAGCCCTGCCAGAATTTCAGCCTCCCGATCATTCTTNNGCCCGACCGTCACGGACTGAAGCAGGGCGCGGCCCTCTGCAACCACAAAAACCGACCATTGTTCATTATGCCGGAACAACGCGCTGACCGGAACGTGGAGCGCGGCNACGGCNTTATCCACAATGATGCTGGCTTCNACCCGNAAAGCATCNCCCANCGTATGCCATATTTCACGGGGGTCAATGAAATCAAGGATCACATTCACCCGCTGCTCCTCCACCCCCAGTGCCGAAATTTTGGTATATCCGCTCGGCTCCACCAGCCGCACCTGCGCCCGGATATCCTGTCCCCCGCCCCACCGTTTGACCAGCGCCATATCCCCTGCCTGAATCTTGACCGCATTGCGCGACAGCATCTCNATCACGATTTCCATGTCTTCCGGGTCGCCCACTTCCGCCAACGCCGTTCCCATGGGGATCACGCCTTCGCTTTCATGAAGGATACGCAATACCTTGCCATCCACCGGGGCATGGANACAAACCTGACACCGCCCGTCGTCACGGCTGCTGACCGTGCCGGGTTGCACCAGTTGGGCCTCAGCAGCCACCAGACGGCTTGCCATCACCTCTAAATCCGCCAGCGCGGTTTTGACCTCGGCATTACGCATTTTAACCTGAAGCTCATTCTGTTCCAGCCGGGCAATGGACACATTGCCATTTTTAAACAATTCTTCCGAGCGCCTATATTCCGCCAGAGCAAATTCCAGTTCCGCCCGCGCCCGATCCACTTTTGAGGCCGCAAGACCAGATGCCGCCTTGGCCCCCTGAACATCCGCCCGCGCCTGTGTCTCGGACCTTTTGTCCAAAAACCTTGGATCGGCTGGCGTCATATTGGCAATGACCGTGATCCCGGCCTTTACCACATCGCCCGGTTCACTCTCAATACGCATCACCCGGCCTTCTATGGGCGCGGAGACCACATAAATATCCCGGATGCGGGTCTTGCCCTCCCCCTCAAGGGTAATCAGAACATCGCCGCGCTGAACCGCCACAAGGTCAACCTGTTCCGCCTCCGGAATGAACGCAAAAATCAGCAGGCCCAACAGCAAGAGACCAAGGCCATATTTCACAAGTGTTTTAATTTTCTTCAGCGACATTATTCAACCCCTTTTTGGGCACTTACCAAATCGATATTTTCCACTTGTCGCCAAACAAGATAAAAGGACAAAATCGAACTTATTATAACAATGATGACCGACAGGCCATAGGTATCCTTATCAACGATCACCGGGATACGAAAGAGTTCCGTATCCATGGATTGGGCCATACCAAGCACCATCAGATAGCCAAGGCCCAACCCCACCGGAATCGCCATCAAAATAATGATGGTCATTTCCCCGAACAGAATATAAGCCACCTCGCCACGGGTCAGGCCCAACACCCGAAGCGAGGCCAGTTCACGTCCCCTTTCGGACAGGGCGATGCGCGCCGTATTATAAATCACCCCAAAGGAAATCAGGCTGGCAAAAGTGATATTCATCGCGACCATTTTGAGGATATTTTCCCCCATGATATCCCGGAAAATCTCTCGCGCTTTTTTCAGGATATTCATACTGGCAATGGCCGGAATATCCTTGATTTTCTGAAACAGCAGCCCGTTCCACAGGGGGTCCACCATCACCGAAGCCCCGGTAATCACCGCGCCTTCATTCAAATGTTCATTCAACCGGTCGATATCCATAAAAGCACTGAGGCCGATGAATTCCTCGACAATTTCCGCCACCCGGATTTTTAGAACAGGTCGTCGGTCTTCCAGAACTTCGGCGATCAACATATCGCCTTTGCGAACGTGCAATACCTCGGCCAGCTTGGACGACAGAGCCAATCCTTGTTCGGGTATCTGTGCCGCTTTCAGGTCCCGGTCCAGAATACGGTGCAAATCCGGGTTGGGTCTCAGTCCCATGATGGAAGACCGCTTGGCATAATGTTCCGATTTTAGAAAAACGGCCACGGACCGCACTGGCTCGACTTTGAGCACACCAGGCATCAGACGGATTTCTTCCAACGCATTGATCGACCGCGGCTCGACAAAGCCCAGACTGACATCTTCCCGCTGGGCCATATCAAACTGAACCTCCATCATGTAATTGATCGAATCTTCCATAAAAAAGGCAAAAATCAGGATCGACATGGACAGACCAATCCCCACGGTGGACAATAATGTCCGCACGGGCCGCCGTTCCACATGACGCAGGACAATGCGAAACTGAAGGGAGAAATATTTCTCCAGCCCCATAAGCTCCAACAGCGTCCGGCGGAAATGGGTTGGGCTTTCCGGCCGCATAGCCTCTGCCGGGGGCAGTTTTGCCGCCGCCCGGATGGCCACCAACGTCCCAAGCACGGCGGAAATCGTGCAAAAAGCCACGGCAAAAATCATCACCTCTATGGAAAAAGAAAATTGTAAAATCGGAAAATGGAAAAACTGGGTATACATATTGGTCATGCCCGCACCAAGCCAGACGCCCGTCCCCACCCCCAGGATACTGCCGACCACAACCACCATTAAAACCATTTTCAGATAATGCAGGGAAATTTCCCAAT
>JAESPY010000060.1:808-4861 GCA_016765435.1 Emcibacter sp. | reverse complement strand
CCTTGAAGGCTTTCTCAATCACTTTTGCTATGGCTTCTGAACCGCCACCGAGAAAATCGGAGGCCGCATTGACAATGCTTTTTTCATCATAGGTTTTGGCATAGTTGGTTTCGTCCAGATTCTGCCTATGCTGGACAGATTCTGTTGGGGCTACGGTATTGTTGCTGCAGCCCACAAGAATGAGACCAAAGAGAACAGGCAGGATTCGGGAGAATAATTTCAGGGAGAATAATGTCATAACAGCCTCTAATTATTTTCAGTATTTTTCGGTCTATACCACCAACGGATCACCCACATGGCGGGAAATATCCAACCAATACCGACCACCGCATAGACAATCATTTGTAAGACAACTTGCTTGGGTAAAAAGGCATCAATAAGGCCAGCCGCAAGAAAAATATAAATTGTTAGCCCAAAAAGCCCCAGGAAATAGCCAAATAATTTTCGCATTCTTAATTTTACTCTCTTACATATTCTCAACGGTTTTGATGACCCATCTGAGGATATGGATAAGCCCGTAGGCGGTCATGCCAAAAACCAGTGCAATTAATGCCACCCGAAGATGTCCCTTGATCGACCGGGTTATCCGGTGTGCGAGGCTGTGATCTTCATCGGTCATTCTTTAAACTTTTCATTCTTTAATTTTTCGACTGCACTATATATTATTTTTTCTGTCTCTGACCAGAGGTTATATTCCGAAAGTTGGTCAAGGGGAACCCATATGGCGTCATTGGCATCATCTCCGGCGCTTAAAGTGCCGGAAACGTAATTTGCCGCATAATCAAGGAGCGTATAATGATGTTTGATCCGCCCGTCCTGATCCCTGTCTATAAAGTCGATGATATCCAGAAAATGCAGGTCATCAATTGTGATGGCGGTTTCTTCCCTTACTTCGCGGCGGGCGGTTGTCCTAATGGTTTCTCCCAGTTCCTGCGCGCCGCCCGGAATGCTCCAACTGTCTGATTTTGGCGGTTTGGACCGTTTTATCAGNAGAATGTGATCGTCCTTCACAACAACNACCCCGACGGCAATGATCGGATTATCCGGGTAATGTCTTTTCACGTTAACAAAATCCTGTTTTTTATAATTGAGTGATGAATTTATCAATTCCCCGCAAACTGATATCCTCGGCCAGATCGGGGGTATGGCCCCGGTTTGGGACCGTGACCTTGGTGAGCAGGGGGTGCTCCCGCGCCATTCTCTCCAAGGTTTCATCNGATAAAATATCACTGTCTTCNCCGCGNAGGGTNAGNATGGGAATGGGGGNGAGGCTGGCAAACAGGGGCCATAAATCAACGGGAACGGCATTTTCTGCGCTTTCCTGTATGGCTGTTCCGATCGCCGGATCATAATCAGTGGTAATGCTGCCATCTTCCCGTTCGCGGAAAGTATTATGGGTGAAAAGCGACCAATCCGCCTCATCATAATCGGGGAACATAGGGCCGTTGATCAGCTTGACAAGATCGATAGCCTGTTGCCAGTTTTTCAGAATTTCGCCTTTGCCCACATAGCTAGAGATGCGCTCAAGGCCCTTTGGATTAATTTCCGGCCCAATATCATTGAGGATAATTCCCTTCAGGACATCCGGCTGCAAGGCCCCAATGGTCATGGAGATCAGACCGCCCATAGAGGTGCCCACGGCAATCACCCGGTCAAGCTTTTCATGGGCTAAAAATGTCAGGACATCCTGCACATAGATGGGGACATTATAATTTGCATAGGTCGGGTCATAGGCCGATTGTCCGCGGCCTCGGGTATCCAGACTGATCACGCGGTAATGGGGTGCATAATGCCGGGCAAACCGATCAAAATCCTTTGAATTCCGGGTCAGTCCATGCAGGCATAACAGCGGAGTTTTAGNTGAATTCGCCGAATTATAATCCCGGTAATAAAGTTTCAGGCCATCTTGGCTGTGATAGTATTTTTCCTGAAAGATCTGTTCTTGTGGCATTTCTGTCCCATCCGTTATGTTAAAATCACGCCCGGATTCATGATATTGTCCGGATCNAGGGTGTTTTTGATCTGCCGCATCATGTTCATCTCAACCTTGGTTTTGTAATGTGACATTTCGTCGGTTTTCATGCGGCCAATCCCATGTTCGGCACTGAAACTGCCGTTAAATTTTTTNACGATATCATGGATTTTCCGGTTGAGTTGCGGCCATTTGTCCAGGAATTCCTGTTTATCCATGGCCAGAGGCTGGCTGATATTATAATGCAGATTACCGTCCCCCAGATGCCCGAAAGGCACCGGACGGGCGCCGGGAATAAGACTTTCCACAAGCTCGCCTGCTTCCTCCAGAAAGGCTGGAATGGCGGAAATTGGCAGAGAAATGTCATGTTTGATGCTGCCGCCTTCATGGCGTTGGGCTTCGGACAGATTTTCCCGTAACCCCCACAGATTTCCCCTTTCTGTCTGGTTTTTGGCGATCACNCCATCCCGCACCAGTTCTTTTTCCATAGCCTCTGTCAATATGCGNTCCATGACCTGTTCAAGGTCAAGCAGGTCNNGGCTTAAAGAAGAGGTNCATTCCAANAACACATACCAGTCATNGGCNTNGCTCATGGGGTCCCGTAATCCCGGCATATGNCGGGTNACAATCTCCATACCGATGCGGGGCATAAGNTCAAAGGCGGTGATGCAACCGCCGCTAATGGTGCGGGCAATCGTCAGCANCTCAATNGCGGCAGCNGGGNTTGGTACNGCNACAAGGGCCGTCTNTTTTTCATGGGGGTAGGCGTATAATTTTAAGGTCGCAGCCGTGANGATACCCAATGTTCCCTCNGCCCCGATGAACATCTGTTTCAGGTCATANCCGGTATTATCTTTNCGNAGGCCATTNAGNCCNTGCCAGATTTCGCCGCTCGGCANCACCACTTCCAATCCNAGNACAAGGCTGCGCATATTNCCGTAATGCANNACATTCACNCCGCCCGCNTTGGTGGACAGATTGCCGCCGATCATACAGGAGCCTTCCGCNGCNAGNCTNAGGGGGAANAGAAAATCNATTTTNCGGGCTAAATCCTGAATATCTGACAGGATGCATCCGGCCTCAACNGTCATGGTTTGATTATGNGGGTCNGTTTCCCGGATTTGGNTAAGCCGTTTCAAACTNACCAATATTTCATGGCCCGATGTGGTGGGAATACTGCCACCNACAAGGCCCGTATTGCCNCCCTGAGGNACGATGGCGATTTTATGNTNCGCGCAATAGCTCACGATGGCGGCAACCGTTTCTGTGCTGTCGGGCAACAGGATTAAAGNNGTCTTNCCCTGATATTTATCACGNGGTTCCACAAGGAAAGGCGGCATGCTATCCNGATCGTCAATCCAGCCNTTNNGNCCNGATATTTCTTTAAGTTTTTCAATATGTTGNGGNNTTATATTCATGTATTANATCTCGTNCGNCGGGGTGGCNGCACGGGTCAGNCGATCGTTAATNGCCACGCCAAGCCCTTNGTCGGGGATCGGGCTTACGGCNATGGTNTTGCAGCCCGTCTGGTCAAGNTCGTGGAGCATGGAAAACAGATTNGCCGCTGCCTCGCGCAGGATNCCTTTNGGGCTNAGATTGCGGATAAGNTGCGCGTCTTTTGGATATAAACTNCCAAAGGCCAACAGACCTTCNCCCGGATAGATGGNCTGAGCATTCANACGGATTTTAGCGTTGGGGGCATAATGGCTTTTAAGCTGTCCGGGGGCGGTGGGATTCTCGCCATCNTGATAAGTATCAACNCTGAGGCCGGTAATNTTTTCNATGTCCTGTTTGGTGACNNTGCCGGGACGTAACAGCCTGATGCCGCTGCCGACCACCTGAACGATGGTTGATTCGATGCCGTTTTCACAGGGCGCACCATCCAGTATCATGGCGACTTCGGATGATAGCTCCCGGGCCACATGTTCGGGCCGGGTNGGGCTTAGCTTGCCGGAAATATTGGCGCTGGGCGCGGCAATGGGATATTTGAAATGNTTCAGCAATTCTTGCGCGACAGGATGAAGTGGCACGCGNACNGCCACCGTATCCAGACCCGCTGAAACAAGGTCNGANANNAGNCA
>JAESPY010000060.1:0-803 GCA_016765435.1 Emcibacter sp. | reverse complement strand
GTTTTTTCTTTANCACAAGCGTAAACGGACCGGGCCAGAAAGCAGCGGCCAGTTTGCGGGAAATCATATCAAATTCCACATATTTTTCCGCCTCGGCCAGGGAGGGAAGATGGATGATCAAGGGATTAAAAGCAGGTCTTTGTTTTGCCTCGAAAATTCCGGCGACGGCATCATTACTGGTAGCATCCGCCCCCAGCCCATAAACGGTCTCTGTGGGGAAGGAGACAAGTTTGCCCTGTAAAAGATATTTACAGGCCAGATGGTAATTGGCCAGCGTGGCGGGCATTATTTTTTTATCGGACTTTTCAGGATCATTGAGAGGCATGTTATTGTCATTTTTCTTTATGGATATATTATACGCTTGTTATCGCGCGTGCAGTCCTGTAAATTCAAACGATTGTTTTAAAAATTAATNTTTTCGTTTATCTGGTCATTAAACTTATAATATCATATTCAAAGGTTTGCGACCCAAATAATAGAATTAGCAAATAATAGAAAGTTTTTCCATGGCAGAATATATTGCCCCCACCCGCGAAATGAAATTTGTCCTGAAGGATGTCATTGGAATAGCCGAGATCTCGGCATTGGAACGGTTTCAGGATGCCAGCGNTGACATCATTGATGCGGTGTTGGAAGAAGCCGGGAAATTTTGTGGGGAAATATTATCGCCCTTGAATGTGATTGGTGACCGGGAGGGAGCCAAACTGACGGTGGAGGGGGTCAGCCCGGCGCCGGGCTTTAAGGAAGCTTATGAAGCTTATGCCGAGAATGGCTGGGCCAGTGTTGCGGGTGATGTGGATTAT
>JAESPY010000059.1 GCA_016765435.1 Emcibacter sp. | reverse complement strand
AGCTGCCATTTACGCAAATATTTTGGTTTTTCCAGATTACGCCACATGGCCTTGACATCTGCTATCAAACCGCCAGTCTCCAGCAACCGTTCAAAGTCAGCGCCTGTAATGTCTTTATAGGCATCATGAGACACAACACCCATAACCGCAACGTAACTATGATCTTCCAAATCATCCAGTGAGGGCACAAGATCAATATTATAGAATTTTTTGGCCTCNANCGGATCTGCTGCNGCATCATGNACATCAACGGTAAANCCACGACGGCGNAANCCCTGAACAAGATCAATGGCCTTGGTATTNCGCAGATCAGGNCAATTTTCCTTAAACGTCAAGCCCAGAACAAGAATCTTGCCNGCGCCNGANAATTGAGCACAAACCCGTTCCGCAACAAAATCCGCCATACCATCATTGATGGCCCGGCCTGACAGAATAATACGGGGATCATGGTTTACCTGCCGTGCCCGCTCCGCCAGATAATAGGGATCAACCCCAATACAATGTCCGCCCACCAATCCCGGTGTGAAATTCAGGAAATTCCATTTGGTTCCCGCAGCTTCCAACACATCATAAACGGAAATGCCAAGTTTCTGAAAAATCATGGTGATTTCATTGATAAAGGCAATATTGATATCCCGCTGGGAATNCTCGATAACCTTGGCGGCTTCTGCGGCCCGAATACTGGCTGCAGCAAAGGTGCCGCCGCTGGTCACAGCGCCATATATATCTGCCAGAACATCCGTGACTTCTTTTGTTTGTCCGGCAATCACCTTGGTAATTTTATCNACCGTATGCTCTCTGTCGCCAGGATTAATTCTTTCCGGGGAATAACCAAGGAAGAAATCCTCACCACAAACCAGACCCGATGTTTCTTCCAGAACCGGACCACAGAGTTCCTCTGTCACGCCCGGATAAACCGTGCTCTCGAAAATAACAATGGCCCCTTTGGTTAATAAAGGCCCCAAAAGTTCACAGGATGATTTGACTGGGCCAAGGTCCGGGCTGTTATCCGCATTCACAGGTGTCGGCACAGTGACGATATATACCGCCGCACCCTTAATGTCTGAGGCATCAGTGGTCAGGGTTATTGTGCTGGCTTCCAGACGCTCTCTGTCGATCTCATCAGTTCTATCAAATCCGTCATTCAGTTCCTTGATGCGGTCCTTGCTGATATCGAAACCAATAACATTGAATTTCTTTGCCATGGCAACGGCAAGGGGTAATCCAACATATCCAAGGCCCACAACAACAATGCGGCTATCTGGTGTAAAGGCAATATTAGTCATATTTTTTCCAGGTTTCTAATATTTTAAATTTATTCATGTTCTATATATTGTTTATTATCCTGAGATAATTAAAAAAATACTACTATTTCGATACTAATTTAAAATTTTCTGCCATTCATGGGATATTCTACTTGCGCGCCCGGAAGACAATTGATCATACAGGCTTTTATTTCTGTCGAGCATCTGTCCGCCATTTTTGCCTAAACTTCGGAAATTAAAGCGCATTTTTTCCCGTGTCGGCCGATACCAGAATATTTCCAGTGGCATGGTCAGGTATATGCCCTTGTCAAAACTGCCTTCCCCGAAATCATCGGAAGACATATTGGTAACCGTGGTCCAAACCCCAATACGGATTCCATTTGANAATCTGCGCGAAATATCAAAAGTCGCCCCGTAATCGCCCGCCAGATACCGACCAGCACTCAATTTACTGGTAATATTATAGGTCGTATTTTCATAATAAAATGCCGCATGACCAGTAAAAACCTCATACTCCCGAAAAGAAAATAGCTGGTCAAAATCTCTTTGTTTCACCCAGTTCATATCCAAACCNACGGCAAAATTATGATTATAAGGCCGATAAAGAATTTCCGCCCCAAATCCTCCATACATACTTTCCAAAAGACCGCCGCTAAGTCTGGCATATATATTTCTGCTAATCTGCGTTGTGTAATCAACCTGCATAAGGTTCAATGCTGTTCGGCCTTCTTTGGCATAGCGAGCGATATCACTTCTGACATTTGGAATATCCAAATTTACATTCAACGGTATTTGATCAATATTTCCCACGATATATTGTTTTAATTCCGCAGATAACGTTACCTGTCGGGCCACCGTCACAGAACCATATAATTTAGCATATAAATCTGCCCGAAACCGGCCGTCATCATTGCCGCCAAAATGCGTAAGAAATTCCGGCTTAAAGCCCCAATTGTATTTCAGGCTTGTTTTGTTCTGGTATGNATTGTCACCGGACGACGAATTTTCAAATGATGTATGTGGCGCTATTATTTTGCTATTGGCCCATATTTCTTCTGGACTACTTTGATAACGGTTGGCTTTTTCCAAATCTTTTCGCAATAGGGAGACACGAGAAATTTCAATACCGTCATCTTCTGACACGATGGTAAATTCTNCAACTTGGTCCGGCATTTCACGAGTTAGGATACGGGCCGTTCTACCAATATTTTTAACTTCTAAAAAATATGGTCCGGTTTCTTTTATGACTTCTGCGCGTTGTCCATCNATCACAATTGCAATAGGCGACATTTTTGCCTTCACCATCGCATCATAGGCGGAACGCGCCATATGTGATGAATTTACAGACCCCGTATCCTCTGAAGCTTTTTCCCTCATATACACAGTCGTCTTTCTGAATTTCTCCAGAGCGGCCCGACCAATAGTATCCCCTTTCATGGCATCATATCTTTGCGCCGAAGGTGTTTCTTCCTGATATATATGAAGCGTCACCCGGTCATAGCTTTCCAGCGCGGCCCCCAACAGGACCAGAGGATTAATATCTGCTCCTTCCTTTACCTGAAGTGTGAAAATTATATTTTCCGGTTTTTGTTCCATTGCCAGAACCACGGCCCCCAGACGGCGCAGACGATCAAACGTCTTGTCATTATTCACAAGGGAAGATGATGTTTTCGGCATCACATCAATTGACGTTTCAGACGTTCTTCTTTCCAGAATTGGTGCAGGGTCAGGCCCCCGGAACCATCGTTTAAATTTTAGTTTACGAAGGTTTTGTTTTAACGTCAGCCGGAAACTCACCCGGTCCCCATGCTCAAAACCCACAGATACATCCGCCCAGGATACAGGCTTGTAATTCACTCCAATGTTAAAGGCGCTGTTTCGCTTCAGATGAGAAAAGGCGGAAATTTTGGTCGTGTCAACACCACTATATTCAGCTTTCAGGCTTAAACCCTGAATAGGAGGATGATATTCAACGCCTGCAAAAAAAGACATGTCCTGCCCGGAAAAGAAACTTCCCGTACGGATGCCGCCGCTAGAGGTTGTTATGGACCTATCGTCAAAACTATCTCCGAACAGCTTGAACATATTGCCAACCCCGCCCCGTGACCCCAGATAACCCCAAGCGAAACCCATGGTAAAGTCGAAATCATAATATCGTTTACTGGCCACAAGATATTCCGCGCCATAGTGCCCTGTACCTAGAGCATCCTGAATTCCGATCGCCAATTGTGGTCGATAATTCCCTTCTTCCCATAACCGGATTTTCACATCAAGTGATCGATCAATGCCCAGATTACCTTGCCTATTATCGGTATAACTTAATGTGGTTTCAAGCCACGGCGTTGCCTGCCAAGTTGAAAAATAGCGGGTCAACTGGTTATCATACTGTACACCAACGGCGATTGTCCCATCAGGTGCAAAACGGGCCGTACGCATATCCAAGAGCCCGATACCACCAAAATTATTATAGGAATAGGGTGTTTCATCCGCTATTGAAGCAGAGCAGAAAAATGACAGATATCCGATCCCCGTCAAGAGTGACAGGATAGATTTACATCCGTATTTTTCTTGCCACTCCATATATCTGATCACTAATTGCGGATAAGGACAGCAATGGAAGCTGCAGATACGGCTAGATTCTGGAATATGCCGCCAATTTCCTTGATCAAAGACAATGTATCAAACGGGCTGAGATTTGTAGGAACCACAATGGCCGTTCCCGGTGGAATACTGATATTATTATCGCCGCCCCAAGATGAGAAGTTAATCGGCTTTGCAACACCATTGGGATATACAATATAAATACGGTCTTCATCTGCCGAACGGGTATAGCTGCCCACTTCATTAATATATTCCTCGACGCCTTTACCGGGAATGAATTGCAAAGCCCCCGGATTTAGAACGTCACCCATGGCAATGATAAAATTCGGCCTCTTGGGCATATACAAGGCATCGCCAGCCTCCAGAACCGTATCCAGCGAAGGATCAAGTGACAGTTTCAGGGGATCTGCCTCAATCACGACCCGCCCGATGAGTTCCGCATTGGCCAACTGTTCGGTCATTTGTTGCGCTGCTATAAGAGAATCTGCCTCAATATTTTTTTTCACCGATGCTGAGATCATCGCAGACTGAAGATGTCTTGCGGTTTTTCGCAACTCTGCACGCTGAATTTCCTTCACCCTCGTGCGGGTAAAAATAGCCCCGTAAGAATAAGCTTGGTCGGTTATTCCCCCGGCCCGTGATATCAGGTCGGAAAGTTTTTCACCTTTTCTAATGGTGTAAACACCGGGTTGTTTGAATTCCCCAGATAACAATACGGCACCTGCCTCAAAATTTGAAAATTTGGAGCCAACACGAACCCCGCCCCCCGGATTTATTTTGATCGTCCTAAGATCCGTCTGAAGGGCATTAATATAATTCCACTTCATCTGCATCGCACCCGGCAAAGACATACTATCCAGACTTGCGATCTCGATATTGGTCATATTTGCATCATTGGACGTGCCACCACTCACCGCCAGAAGAGAGGACAGAGATGTCCCGGAAATAACAGGATAAACCCCCGGAAGGCGAACTGCACCATCAACGGAAACGGTATATTCAAGAATCAAAGGCAACAGGTTATTCACCTGAGTAAATATTTTCGGACAAAATTGTTCTCTTTCCTTATCCGCAGCTTCTACCTCATCTTCTTTAGACATTTCCGTCAGGGCTTTTTGCTCAATATTTGTCCCGACAAAAGCCTGTAATTTCAGATTTTCACTCTTGCCAGCGACGACCTCCTCGACTTCTTTTCTAACGAAAACAGCCCGGGTCGCCGTTGCAAAACGGTTGGACTGTGTATCATTAATAATACGGGCCAGGTTCTTCAAAGGCCTACAAAATTTCAGATTTTCTTTTCCATCCGGCAATTTTGGTTCAACCGTATATTTACCCGTAACAATTACCTGCCTAACAAATTCAGAAATCAGGAAAGTAATGTCCGAGCGGCCCAGAAAGATAACCCGGTCCTCATCCTTTAACGCAATATCCTCACCACCGCTTAAAATACCTTCCGGGCTAAAACTCCGTAGAAAGCGTGTCTGGGTTCTCTCCTCCACACTTTCGATCAAACCAAATAACAGATATGGGTCATCTTTCAGATTTAATCGGTTTCCCAACAAGCCGCGTATATTTTTCGCATTGGACAATGCCCTGAAACCCGGCGTTTTTACATGACCGACAAGTTCTACCCGTCCTGTTTGGGAGTTTTCAATCAAATGAGCGATGACAGCTTCACCACTATATATTTTTTCACCATCTGTGATTTTGCGAAAATTTTGTTTTCCCAAAGGCCCCATTTTTATTTGGGACATTTCGTAACCAGAAGGCCGTAGCGTACCCCCAGCCAATAGCATCGCCTCTTCATAAGAAATACTATTGCTGTTCGCGGGCAATTCATAAATGCCGGGCCGAACCATTTCACCATCAAGGGCAACGGTTGCTCCGATCGTCGGCACAATGATCCTGTCACCATCGTTCAATGTGTTAAAACCGGAATCTTTGCCACTTAACAAAGCATAGATGTCAAAAACCGTCTTATTGCCGCCCCGGTAAATAGAAATATTCCTCAGTGAGCCAGTCTTCTTTATACCCCCCACTTGCATCAAGATTTCCAGAGGACGCGCAAGGCTGGACGTACGGATAACGCCGGGGTTTTCGACCTCACCAACGACAACAACAGAAATCATCCTTACCGAGGCCAAAGAAACATAAACCTCGGTCCCAATAATACTATCTTCAACCTG
>JAESPY010000058.1 GCA_016765435.1 Emcibacter sp. | reverse complement strand
AGTCCTCCCAGACCCACCATATTTTATGAAGTAAAATATGGTTTGTTAGTTAGGCCTCAATCGCCGGCGCTTGCGCTTAGGCTTGTCCTCGTATTAACTCGGGCGGCCGCTTGGCCTTGCCTTAGCCCATTCGGGCTTCGGTTACCGAAATATTTTTGATAGGGCCTTTCAGTGGCCTTATCACATCACAAACAGGGCGATGGCCATTATTACGCCTAACACTGGCACAATTACAGTCAGGGCCGCAAGGGGGGCGTAGGCATCTTTGTGTTTTTCGCCGCAAATTGCCCGGATTGTGGTCACCACATAACCATTATGGGGCAGGCTATCCAAAGCGCCGGATGAAATGGCGACGACTCTGTGCAGGGCATCGGGATCAACGCCAAGGTCCAGATAATGTGGGGCCAATGCGGGCAGGGCAATGGATTGTCCTCCTGATGCAGATCCGGTTAAGCCCGCGATCACGCTGACGGCAACGGCGGCACCGATCAATTCATGGCCCGGCAATGAGGTCATGGCGTCAACCACGACAGTAAAGGCAGGGGAGGCCTTAGCCACGGTACCAAAACCGACGACGGCGGCGGTGTTGCCAATGGCAATCAAGGCGCCTGCCGTGCCCGAGGATAAGGCACCCTCAAGATTTTTGAATTCCTTCCAATTCAGGAGAATGGTCCCCAAGACACCACAGGTGAGGGCGATCAGCAACGCTGATTGCTTTAAGCTGTCATGAAAGATAAAGGAAACGACCAAAACCATGACAAGGGGCAACATGCTCAGGAAGGGATTGGGCATATTGCTGTTTTGTTCAAGTATCGGATCATTTTCTCGTTCATCATAACATTCGCCGTTGGCCACCGCCTTTGCAATCATACGCCGTAACCACCAAAACCCAAAAGTTGCCATAAAAAGAGCAACAACGATACTGACCTGCCAACCGGAATAAAGCGTGGTGCCCAGAAATTTGATGGGAATGACATTCTGTATTTCCGGGGACCCGGCAGAAGTCATAGTGAACGTCACCGAGCCAAAGGCCAGCGCAGCCGGAATGAAGCGGCGCGGCAGGTTGGCCTGTTTAAACAGACTTAGTGCCATAGGATAGACGGAAAAGGCGACCACAAACAGACTAACGCCGCCGTAAGTCATCACGGCACAGGCGGCAACAATGGCAAAAACTGCATGTTTCAGGCCGAGCTTGCCTACGATCCAGTGGGAAATACTGTCAGCGGCCCCGCAATCCTCCATAACCTTGCCGAATATGGCACCGAGGATAAATATGGGAAACCATGAGAAAATAAAGCCGGAAAAGCCTTTCATATAGCTGGCGACATAATCGGCCTGTCCGGGGTCAGCAAGTTGCGGGAACAGGGCCAGACCGCCCATCATGGCAACAAAAAGGGCGGCTAACGGTCCCGCAATCATCACATTAACCCCGCGAATGGTCAGGATTATGAGCAGAGATAATCCGCCAACCAAACCAATCATACTTAATATTTCAACCATGAGATTTCCAAATAACCTATTATTTACAAAGGGGTGAATTAAAATGCACCCGTAAAACACAGAGCATAATGGCGGATATTTCCCGCTTTATGCCATATGGACCATGGTCTAGGGTCACAGATTACGGGGATCATGGTAGCTTATGGAGAATGAAGGATTCGTATGTTGCGAATATATATTCATATTATCAAAAATACTGGGAGAGAACAGTTGAAAAAACACCTATCACATAATTTATTATCCACCATTTCACTTGGCGCTATCTTACTGACTGCAGGCGCAGGTCAAACTGTCTTTGCTGCGGAAGAAGCAAGCATAGCTCTGGATGAAATCATTGTAACTGCGCGTAAGACTGAAGAAAGTCTTCAAAGCGTGCCAGTAGCGATAACGGCTTTCTCTGGTGCGGACCTTGCAATTAGAGGCATATCTGACATCACCGAGCTGCAACAGCAGAGCCCAAATACAACGTTACAGGTCAGCCGAGGTACAAACTCCACATTAACAGCCTTCATACGTGGTATCGGCCAGCAGGACCGCTTTGGGGCTTTGAACCGGGTGTTGGTATTTATATTGACGATGTCTATGTTGCACGTCCACAAGGGGCGGTTCTTGAAATCCTTGATGTTGCACGTATTGAGGTTCTCCGTGGGCCACAAGGAACATTATACGGGAAAAATACAATTGGTGGCGCGTTAAAATATGTGACTAAAAAAATGGATGGTGAAGGTGAACTTTATCTGGAAGGCCAATATGGCACCTATAATGCTTTGAATTTCAAAGCAATCGGTCAAACACCTATAATTGAAGATAAGTTTCACATCGGTTTTGGGTTCGCAACCCTGAACAGAGATGGTTTTGGTAAGTTTCTCAATAAAAACAATGCGGAAAATTATAATAAAAAAATGATTTCCGGTCGGTTGACCTTGGAATTTACGCCTTCTGATAATTTATTTATCCGTATTTCCGGTGATATTACAGAAGACGATTCAAATGCCCGCGGCGGTCATCGTCTGGTAACCAGCCTGGTAACCGGCGAAGAGCCATTGGATGATGTCTATGATACCCGTGCCGGTATGGATGTGGATAACGAAGTCACATCCAAAGGCATTGCCATGACCGTTGAATATGACATGAGTGAAAATCTGATCGCAAAATCGATCACATCTTATCGGGAAGGCTTTACAGATACCAATATCGATTTTGACAATACTGCCATCAACTCCCTTGATGTTCCGGCTCTTTATGATGACAATCAGTTCACTCAGGAATTTCAACTGAATTATAGCAGTGACCGCTTTAACATGGTTGGCGGCCTGTATTATTATCAAGGTGATGCCTGTGGTAAATTTGGCGTGATCCTTGGGCTTTCTGGGATCACTCTGGAAAATGGCGGGTGTGTTGAAACCAAAAGCTATTCTGCCTATGCACAGGGCAGCTATGACCTGACGGATAAATTATCCTTAAGTCTTGGTGGTCGTTATACCAACGATAAAAAATCAGCCAATGTTTACCGGTATATTTATCTGGGTGCTGTATTCCCGACCATACCCGCTGATCAACCAACAGCAGCCCCCTTGGTCGTACAATCTGATTTCGCAGATGAAAAATCATGGAATAAATTCACACCGCATATTGGCCTGGATCTTCAGATCAATGATGACATTATGACTTACGCAAAATTCTCAACCGGCTTCAAAAGTGGTGGATTTGACATGCGGGGTAATGTGTCCGCAAACCCAAATGCTGCCGAGCCCTTTGATCCTGAAACCGTTAATACCTATGAAATTGGTTTGAAAAGCGAACTGTTGGACGGACGTGCCCGCGTGAATATCGCTGCTTTCTATAATGACTACAAGGATATGCAGGTTACTGTTCAGCGGAGCATTAACAATGGAACCGACTTTGCATCACAAGTGCTAAATGCGGCCAACGCGGAAATGAAGGGTTTTGAAATTGAGGCCTCCTTTGCGGTGAGCGAAGCTTTAACGCTGAACGCATCCATGGGTTATATTGATGCCTCCTTCAAGGAAGTGATCTTCTTTAATTCAGACACACAACTGGATGAAGATGTATCGGATACATGGTCTATTTCAAATACACCAGAATTCAGCTCCAACCTCAGCTTTACCTATGAAACAGAAGTTTCTGATTGGAATATGATCTTAACAGGAAACTGGGCTTACCGTAGCTCAACACAAATATTCGAAGTGCCTTCCTTGCTGGATATGGGAAGTTACAGCCTCTTTAATGCAGGAATAACATTCATCTCTCCAGAAGGAGACTGGACTGTAAGTGTTCACGGTAAAAACATTTTCAACAAAAGATACCGGATTGCGGGCTATAACTTCGCTAATTTGGGTGGGGATGCCTCAATCATCGGATATTATGGTGATCCGGCAACTGTAACGGCGACTGTCGGCTTCAGGTTCTAAACTTGAGGGATATATGATTTTATTTGAAGAGAGGCGATATATTCGCCTCTCTTTTTTTGTGGCCTGAGATTAAAGAAGTTCGCGCACTTTATTGGCGATATACTTGCGGCCTTTATGGGCGATGTCCATTGTGCCAAAAGATAAAAAGGCATGAATGGTTGTGTCATAACATTCCAAAGTGGAAGCAACACCGCAAGCCGTCAGCTTGTCATGATAGGCTCGTGCTTCGTCCAGAAGAGGATCAAGGCCGCCCACTAAAATGACGGTCGGGGGCAGGGGGGACAGATCATCTTGCCGGATGGGGGATATGGTCGGGTCGGCCCGATCATCACCTTTTGTCAGATACCAGTCAACGGCGACATCGATGCCATCCCGTGACAAGAGATATTCGCCATTTCCTTTTGTGATGCGAGAGGGGTAATGGTCATGAGGGCGCGAAATATCAATCACCGGATACAGCAGAAACTGTGCTTTGATCGCCTTGTTTGAACGGCTGTTGATTTTATGGGCCGTGATGGTCGCCAGATTACCACCCGCGCTATCGCCCATAACCGCAATCCGTGATATATCACCGCCAATATCGCCGCCATGAGCCAACAACCATTCGGTGACGGTTAGGCAGTCGTTTAAGGCAGCGGGGTATTTATGCTCCGGGCCCAGACGGTAATCCACGCTGATATAGATTGCCCCGCTTGAAACACAGAGCGATCGCACCAGACTGTCATAGGAATCCACGTCTCCCAATGACCATCCGCCGCCATGAAAAAAGAGGATGACCGGTAGGGAAGAGGATGTTGTACCCCCGCCCGGATGATAAATCCGCACGGGGACGTCATGGTCCTGTCCTTTGATGAGTCGATCTTTAATCAGGCAATTTTGCTCAATTTCACCAGCGAAACCGGAAAATAAAGCATTGGCTCCGGCCCGCGCATTCGCGATGGTGACTTCTTCACCGGGGCTGGCCACATGCTGGTTGATGAGGTCCAGTAAGGCCGCCGTTTGTTGATCTATGGTCATCAATATTGTCCCCTCAAAGGATGTAGGTCATTAGAAGCTATAACGGACTGTCACGCTATAGGTACGCGGTGTGCCGTAATATCCCAACTGAACACCGGGAAAATCGGTAAGGTCAAATCCATGCTCGCGATATTGCTTGTTGGTCAGGTTTTGCCCGGCCAAGATCACATCCCAGAGCTGATCTGCGGAGGTAAAGCGAATGGAAGCTTCCAAAAGAGCGTAGGCATCCTGAGCCAATATCTCACTGCTGGATACGGTGAGGTATGTTTTGGACCGATAGCTGATAGCACCGTTAAAGGATAAATTTCCGGCATTGCCCAGTTCCTGATCATAGGTCAAGCTGGCGCGGGAACTGAAGCTGGGTGCGTTGACCAGGTGACGTTGTTCGCTGACATCAATACCGCCATCGAAGAAGTCCCGATATTCACTATTCAGATAACCAGCATTCGCATTTAAGGTTAAGTTATCGGCCAGAAGGGCGGTTAATTCTGCCTCCACTCCCCACATGATGGCCTTGCCTGCATTGTCAAAGACCGACAGAAAGTTACCAAATTCATCTGCGGTAAAGCGACTTACCTGAAAATCGTTATAGTCATTATAAAAAGCAGCCATATTCAACCGGACACGTTGATCTGCGAATGTGGATTTAAAGCCGACTTCATAACTCCACAGGTTTTCAGGATCATAGGGTTGGGATGTTGCTGCTCGACCGTTAAAACCACCGCTTTTAAAACCTCTGCTGATATTGGCATAAACCATGACGTCTTCGTTTACGACATAGTCCAGGCCAAATTTGGGGGAGAAAGATTCCCAGTCCGCTTCACCAGTATAGCCCGTTACGTTGAAACCAATCCCGGTGCCAAAAGCGGCAACCATTTCTTCGGCAGTGTTGATGCCGGTGCCGAAGAAATGTTCTCCGTCACTTATGATATCTTTGTCTTCTCTGGTATAGCGGGCACCAAGCGATAGGGTTAGTGCCTCTGTCGCTGAATATTTCAGATGGGCATATGCAGCCTTACTGGTGCTGGTTTGATCCCAGCGGCCAATACTTACAAAGAAAAAGACCGGCGCATTCGCCCCGCCGGTATTGACGGTATTTTCCTTGTAATAATACAGACCCGAAACCAGTGATATTTTGTCGCCTTCATAAATAAATTGCAGTTCCTGACTGAATTGATCCTGATCATCAAAATAATAGATGCCAAAGGACGCATCTACTGTACCGTCAAGGTCGGTCTTGGTCTGGTAATCCATTTTCCGGTATGATGTTATGGATTTAAAGGTTAATTCATCCATATTATATTCTGCGGTCAAGGCAACACCGAAAGTTTTCAGTTTTTCCAGGTTATTGTAATTGACATTAACCACGAACGGATCATCGGTCGGATTGATGAAAGCGCCACTTACCAGAGAAAATATCGGGGTTTCTTTATGAGGTGTGCGGGAATGGTCCGGCGTATTGCGCGAGCCATCCAATACCAGATAAAAGGACAGGTCTTCATTAGGCGTCAACAGGGCGCTTACCCGCCAGCTATTGGTTTCCTTGTCAAAATCATCTTCGCCGTCAAACAGATTCTGAGTATAGCCATCGCGGGAGCTATGGGCAACGGCGGCTTTAGCCGTTAAAATATCTTCGATGATTGGACCACTGATAGAGGCCTTGGCGCGGAACTGATTATAATTGCCATATACCGCTTCAAGATAACCGACCACGTCATTGGTCGGGCGGGAGCTGATGAATTTGACCGCGCCGCCGATGGTGTTGCGTCCATAGAGCGTGCCTTGTGGGCCACGTAACACTTCTATGCGGGCAGGGTCCATAACATCAAGGAAGGAACCTTGGGCGCGTCCCATATAGACATCATCCACATAAACACCAACGCCCGGATCATTAAAGGAAATGGAGTCTATCTGTCCGATACCCCGCAGATAGATCACGGCATTGGCCGCATCACCCACATGAAGGCTGAGATTGGGGACATGGGATTGAAGATCACCAAGGTTTTCGATACGATTGGAAAAAAGTTCATCCGCATTAAAAGCACTGACCGCCAGAGGAACCAATTGCAGGCTTTCACTTTGGCGACGGGCGGTGACGATTACTTCGTCAAGAACGACTTTTTCTGTATTGGCTGTATCTTCCGCTGCTAATGGCGCTACGGTTGATAATGCCAAAAGAACGGCGGTTAGGCATGATCCCTTGATGATGGTGTCACGGTGATTAATGGTCTGTATTTTCATTTTGTATTCCTCCCGAAAGCCGATCACAGAAGCAACCGGACGTATGTTTAATTTTTTTCAGTTTTATAATACGGGCAAGCGGGACAAGAAATATATGATCTTTGGGGTCAATCTAAGTGTACAATTTCGCTCACTTATTTTTCATTTAAATCAACTAGTTAGATTATGAAAGTCGTTGATTTGATTATTTCAGGTTTTTTACATATACGGTTGGCGTGATATCATTCCAGTTTTTGAAGGCCCGGATAAAACTTCTGAAGTCAGAAAACCCCAATTCATCCGCGACATCATTTATGTGAATTCCCTGAGCCATCAATAATTTTGCTTTTTCGTTCAGAGCGCGGTTGTTGATTTGCCGGAATGTGGTATTTTCCAGTGACAGACGCCGCCGGAGTGTTGCGACACTATATCCCAGATGCCGGGCGATTTTTTGTTGATCTATCATACCCTGCTCAAGAGCCAGACGGACGCGTTCTGTAACGGCCAAATTTCTTTTTTCTTCCTCCGGTGAGGTGCGGGCGATCATGGCAATGACATGATCATATATTTCCCACGAAGAAGGCATATGAAGTTGGTCTATGGTGATGGGCAAAGTGGCGGCGCTCAGGTCATATATAAGGGCATATTGGCCCGATTGATAACGTACCGGAACATTCCAATAGCTCATATGACGGCTTTTCATAGGACCTCTTTTGCGTTTGGTATAGACTTTGTGCAAAAGCGGCAGTAAATCCTGTGATGTGCTGAAGGACAATATCCCTTGCAGGTAGATCAAGACACATTCCATGGTAAAATGGATATAATCCTCATTCTTTACCATATAGGGGAACTGGCTGTCATCTATGATGTAAAGCAGGAAACCATCCCTGATTTCCACACGGTTATAAGGGCCGCCATGGAGTATATTGTAGGATTTTGCGATCAGCCGCATAGCATCTTCCAGATTGTCACAGGAAGATATGTTGGACATGATATAACTGGTGGAACCGGGCATGAGATGGCGGGAAGACAGATGTATGGTCTCATCCTGCAAGACCACGGATAATTCCCATAATATCCGGAAATAACTGGAAAGTGACATTGTCTGATTTTCGCGGTCGCCTTTTTTATCTTTAGCATATTGATGAAAGGTTTCAGCCGAAGGCCCAATATCCGTCATGCCCAAAAGTAGTTCGATATCGGCCAGTGACACGGCAAATACCTTGTCATCTGTTGGTGAGTCTTCCTCTGTGGCTTGGCGGTTTTCTACATCCATTTATTTACTATATATTATTGATGAGAGTTGGGGCGTTTGGGTAAATCTTATCATTATTTGTCATGAATCGAAAGGATTGTTGTAGCGGCCGTTGAATGGCTTAGTCACGCCGGGTTGTCAGTGTGATCGCATCGTCAGTATTGGCGGGATTAGGACCAACAGCTTTTAATATAAGGCGATTTTGGCGGATACCGTTTTGTTCGAGAAAGTTCTTGGCCACGAGCCCTCTATTAAAAGCGATGCGGACCGCTTCATGGTGGGCCGCTTGTTTGCTCATATTGCGAATTCCGGTGGGTGAGGAGGCAAAGCTATGGATATAAACCGGGATGTCATATCGGGTGACTTGACGGACCCATTGGCGGATCATATCCCGGTTATTTTTGGTAAGCTGAATCTGGCCTCTAAAAAATTGTAGCCGCAAAGGTTTGATTTCGGTGAGTTGATCGGCTTGGAGAAATATTTTCTCGTTCAGGTCTGCATCCTCTGTCAACGCAGGAGCAGAGGAGGCTAGTAAGCTTAACCACAATGCAGACGTTAAAGAAAATATAGCCGGAAACTCCTTTTATTTCTCTGCTTCTTTGGCAGCCCTGCGGGCTTTGCCCAGAAGACGGGACAGAGGGCCATGAATAACGTTATTGGTCGCGAGGATTTCCCCGGTCTCGTAAGCTTTATTCTTGCCATCAAATGTGGTCACGCTTCCGCCAGCTTCACGCACCAGAAGAATTCCGGCGGCAATATCCCATTTGTTCAGATTGCTTTCCCAGAAACCATCGTATTTCCCCGTTGCCACATAAGCAAGGTCAAGAGCCGCAGAGCCAAACCGACGGATGCCGGAAACTTCGCCCATGATGGCGTCCATATTATGGATAAAGGCCTTATGACCTGGGGTGCCATGAAAAGGAATACCCGTGGCGAGCAAACTGTCTTTCATATTGCGCCGGGCGGAGACTCTGATTTTCATATCATTCAGGAAAGCACCACGGCCCTTTTCGGCCCAATAGGTTTCGTCGGTTATGGGATTGTAAATAAGTCCGGCGGTAATTTCACCATTCTGTTCCAACGCGATAGAAATACAGAAATGAGGAACGCCATGAAGGAAATTCGTTGTACCGTCCAGAGGATCAACAATCCAGCGGCCACTGCCATCACCCAGATTTATCTCGCCTTCTTCTTCCAAAAGAAAAGCAAAATTGGGGCGGGCTTTGAAAAGCTCTTCCTTGATAATTTTTTCAGCCTTCAGATCGGCGGAGGATACAAAATCAGCCGGGCCTTTCCGGGATACCTGAAGATGTTCCACTTCGCCAAAGTCGCGATTGAGTTTGCGGCCAGCTTTTTGAGCGGCCATTTCCATGACATTAATAACGGCTGATTTTAAAGCCATAGGGGTAATCCTTCAAATATATACAATAGGCAAAAATAAATACAACGGGGCAGGTTACTTGGCGCGTTCAACATAACTGCATTCTTCGATGTTAACGACAATCTTGTCGCCCACACCCACGAAAGGCGGCACCATGACCCGGCTGCCATTTTCCATAATGGCTGGCTTGGGAGAGGAGGTTGCCGTCTGTCCTTTGATAACGGGTTCGCTCTCGACCACTTCAAGGGTCACATTCTGGGGCAGTTTAACACCAAGCGGGCTGTCATCATAGGATTCAATGACCACTTCCATGCCGTCTTGCAGGAAGGCTGTTTTGGCTCCGATTAGGTCGGCGGTCAATTCAATTTGTTCGTATGTTTCAAGGTCCATGAAAGTATACATACCGGCATTTTCAAACAGATAGGAATGGTTCTTCTGTTCCAGGCGCACCTGTTCCACTTTTGCAGAGGAGCGGAAACGTTCATTCAGCTTGCGGCCATCGCGCAGATTTTTCAGTTCCACCTGAAGATAGGCACCACCCTTACCGGGCTGGGTATGTTGTGTCTTGACAGCGACCCAAAGCCCACCTTGATGTTCAATGACATTGCCGGGACGAATATTGTTACCATCAATTTTCATTTTTCAAACCTTTTAAAAGAACGATCTATTTCGGGCGCAAACTAACAGTTTGATATAAGCTATGCAACGATTATTCGTCTAATATCCCTTTGTGGGATCAACCCGGTTCAATAGGGGACGACTATTCTTCATATTCAGGTAGTTTTCATGGAGTTGCGCGGCGGCTTTATCCAGATGCGTGACGCTGGCACAATGGGGGGTCAGGTAGATTTTCGGGTGACGCCAAAAGGGATGATCCTCTGGCAATGGCTCGACCTTAAAGACATCAAGACAAGCCCCGGAAAGCTGTTGTTGATAGAGGGCATCCATAAGGTCATCTTCATTCAGGTGACCGCCACGGCCCGCATTGATCAGATAGGCGCCTTTTTTCATTTTATTAAAAAGAGTGTTATCCAGAATATTTGTGGTTTTTGGCGTCAACGGCAGCAGACAGACAATATAGTCGGCATCGGCAACGGCCTTCCCCAGCGCCTCTGGACCTTGAAATGTTGCTATATTATCCATATCTTTGGGACTTTGGCTCCAACCAGATACGGCGAAATTCAGGTTGGCAAGATAACGCGCCACTTCCCGTCCGATACTGCCCAACCCCAACAGGCAGACGTTATTGCCCGGTCGAGGCTCTTTTGGTGTCCATATTCCAGCGGCCTGATATTCGCGATATTCGGTTAGCCGCAGTCGCTGGTTAAGGATCACACCGGCAATATATTCACACATCTGCCCGGACAGACTGTCATCCACAAGTCGGGTAAGGGCCACATTTTCGGGCAGGTCATGATCCTTAAAGATATGATCGACCCCGGCACCGAAGGACGCAATGACTTTCAAATTGGGATATTTGGTCAATTCACCTGGCGGATGGTTCCAGACAATGACATATTCGATGTCCTGCTTATTGCCAGTTTCGGGCCATATCCTGATATCAAGGTTGGGGTCTATATCCTGTAGAGCTTCGGACAGGGCACGGCCATCTTTGTTCGGCATGAGAATTAACAGGGCCATACTTTAAAGACCCCTATCGAAGATATCATCGTCGGAGGCGAATGATTTAAATTCCAGCCCATTGCCCGCCGGATCCTGAATGAACATGGTGGCCTGTTCGCCCGGCTCTCCTTCAAAGC
>JAESPY010000057.1 GCA_016765435.1 Emcibacter sp. | reverse complement strand
GCCAGCACTTGAGGCTAATAAAAAAAGCTTTCACCCAAAATCCAGTTTTTCCCCGTTTTCCCGCATGAAGCGGAGTGTCTCGGCATTGTCCCGCTTGGCATATCGCCAGCCATTCTCATCGGTCAACAGTTTATGGTGCAGATATGTCGGCGTTTCATACCCCAGAAGACATTGGAGTAAGCGGTGCAGATGGGTGGCATGGAACAGGTCTGTGCCCCGAATCACATGGCTGATATTTTGCAGGTGATCGTCAACCACCACCGACAGGTGATAGCTGGTGGGGATGTCTTTGCGGGCCAGAACCGCATCGCCGAGAAGGTGATTGAGGGTTTCCGCCGTGGTGATCTGCTCTCCGGCCTCAAGGTCAGTCCAAGACAATGTCTGGCTTGTCACCTGTTGCAACGCCTTTGCCATATCAAGGCGCAGGGCATAGGGGATGTTCGCCGCTTTTTTCTCCTGCCTTTCCGTCCTTGTCAAGGCGCGGCATGTGCCCGGATAAAGCGGGCCTTCCGGGCTGTGGGCGGTGATGTCATGGGGGGCGCGGCCACTGTTTTCAATTTCCCGGCGGATGTCTTTGCGGGTGCAGAAACAGGGAAACAACAGACCTTGTTGGTCCAGAACTTTTAACGCCTGTTGGTAATCGTTGCTATGTTCGGATTGCCGTCGAACGGGTGTTTCCCATGTCAGGCCAACCCACGCGAGATCCTCATATATGGCTTGTTCATAGGCAGGCTTGCAGCGTCCCGTGTCAATATCTTCAATTCTGAGCAGGAAGCGCCCGCCTTGTTCTTTGGCAAAATCATGGGCGCGCTTGGCGGAATAGGCATGGCCCAGATGAAGATAGCCGGTGGGGCTTGGCGCAAAACGGGTGATGATCTGAGAGGGGCGGTTCATTTGGACGTATCATCAGGCCTGTTCGGGTTAAAGCGATTTTCCCGGTGCAATATATTCTTCAGGCTTTGAAGCAGGGTCATGATCTGGCTTTGATATCCGGCGGCGGCTTCCATGTCTCCGGCTTCCATGCTGCGGGCCGCATCCTGTACCAGATCATTGGCGGCTACGGTAATCCCGGCGGGATCAATGCCGTTTTTAAGCAACGTTCGGCCCAGATCATTGACGGTCACGCCCAGTTTTTTCTGTAGGGAAATCCAGTTTTGAATATCCTTGTTCAGGCGTTTGATATGGGTATTTTTCAGGGTCAGGCTGGCCAGTTCTAGCGGGACAGAACTTTTATAGACGAAGGACATGACGGATCGTTGGCTCTTTTCAAGGCTACTCACCTGATCCTGTGCATGACGGATGGTTTGAAAGCGGGCGTATCCCTGCCCGGATAAGATGCCTTTGTCCCGATAGATAAAGCCATGTTCAAGATAGGACACCAGATCAAGCGCTTGATCCGTTTTTTTATTATGTCGGTGGCTCATGATCTTGCCGTATAATTTGCGCAGTTCTTTAACATTATAATCTTCAAAATCTTCGGCCAGTGGATTATGGCGCAGAAACATAATAACGGTTTTGTCAATTTCCTGAAGCTGGGTGCGAATCTCTGCCAGATCCTGTTTTTGATAGAGGGCCAGTTTCAGGGACGCCAGAAGCGCCAGTATATCATGATTGAATTGTCCCGCATTTCCCTGTTCCAGTTCATTGGCAAGGTGCCATAAAATTTGGCGGGCGCTGTTGATATCATCGTCGTTGACGGGATTGGTCAGACGCCAGTAAGCGGAGCGCAAGGCCATGTAATATATGGGTGATGTTTGTTCATTGTCAGACGTCAGGCCAAGAGCCATAAGCCGCCGCGCCAGTTTTTTACGGATTTGCGGCTGAGTTCGGACGCCTTCGCGGATATCAATGATTTTTCTGGCAAGGGGGTTGGTGAATTCCCGCAGAGGCAGCGATATGCCTGAGATTATTTTTGTCTGTTTTTGGCCCGCCTGATCCACGGCTTCCACAACAAGGTCCATTTTTTGTCCGGCAAAGTCAGAGGATGCGAGGCTGACATATAGCTCGCCGGAGAATTCTTTTAACTGTGATACGGCAAGTGTCGTCTGATCATACAGCATATCTGTATCGCCACCGGATGGCATCACACCGACGGTCACTTCGACCAGTTCATAATCATCGCTAACGTCAAGAGACAGGGCGAACAGGCCGTCATCGGTCATGATTTGCCGGAAATCCGCCCGGTGGATGGTCGGGGCATCATCCTCCAGAATGATCATGGGCCAGTCCGCTACAAGGCGGGTGCCTTCGCGGAGTTGCCAGCGCATTTCGTCTTTCAGGGTAAATCTGGCGACAAATCCCCCGTCTGTTGTTGATAAAAAGGCCACCCGTTGATGCCCGGCATACAGGGTCGGGGCATAGGCGGTATTTTCCACCTGCATCATAATTTCGCTGCCCTCGGGGATGAGGTTCAACGGGGTTCCTTTTTCATTTTCCGAGGTCAGCCGTTGGGTAAATTCCTTTTTGCCGCTATAGCCGGGTGGTGTAACGGTCAGGGTAATCTCGGGGACGGGATAAGAAAATATGCCTCGGGGTTTGGCGGCGATTTCCAACAGTCGTTTGGAATCGGACCCGGCCAATATTCCTGCTATGGACAGCAGCAGCACAGACAGAATAATGGCTTTCCGGCCCGCCTGCGCCGACAGAATAGGGGCGGTCATTAAGCCCCGCATGATACAGGCCATCATCGCCAGGGCCAGCAGAATATATGTAACCGCCTGTACCGCAGAGGGCATATAGCCCCAGAGGTCTGTCAGGGATAGGGCAAGATAAACAAGATACAATGCCACAGCCTGCAGCAGCCCGGAAAAGAGGGCGCGGCCTTTGCCTGTGGGGGTATCTTCTAATCCATCCATTCGGGTAATATATCCAGTCCTATGATGTCTTCATAACTCGGGCGTGCCCTTATAATGGCATAATCTTCGCCTTTTACCAAGACTTCCGGGATAAGACGGCGGGTATTATAGGTGGATGACATCACCGCGCCGTAAGCNCCGGCNGACCGGATTGCCACCAGATCACCGCTTTNCANATCGGGCAATTNCCGGTCACGGGCGAAAGTATCCCCGGTNTCACAGACNGGCCCGACAATATCATAGGCCGAAGGGNTGCTGTCATTTTGCCGCACCGGGANAATTTCATGATAGGCATCATACATNCTNGGNCNNACCAAATCNTTCATGGCCGCATCAATNATCAGGAATTTNCGGCCTTCGCCTTGTTTGATATAGATGACCTTGGACACCAGTATCCCTGCGTTGCCCACCAAAAGGCGACCCGGTTCAATGATAATTTTGCACTTCAAAGGCCCAACAATTTTTTTCGCCATCTCGCCATATTCCATCGGCAGCGGCGGTTTTGTTGTTGCCCGGTCATAGGGAATGCCCAGGCCCCCGCCCAGATCAAGCACGGAAATCTCATGGCCGTCGGCGCGTAAGTCCTCTACCAATGTGACAATGCGCCGGAAAGCCTCAGCAAAAGGCTCAAGGTCGGTGAGCTGTGATCCGATATGAAGGTCAACGCCCTGTACCCGGATGCCGGGCAGTTTCGCCGCCTCGGCATATATTTCACGGGCGCGGGCCAGGGGAATGCCGAATTTATTTTCCGACTTTCCTGTGGTAATCTTGGCATGGGTTTTGGCATCCACATCGGGATTGATGCGAAAGGCAATGGCTGCAACTTTGTCCATGCTGCTGGCGATCCGGCTTAACTGGTGTAGTTCCGGCTGGGATTCCACATTGAACTGAAAAATATCCTGTGACAGGGCAAAGGCCATTTCCTGTTCCGTCTTGGCGACCCCGGAATAGACGATTTTATGGGCGGGGACGCCAGCTTTNAACGCCCGGCGCAATTCGCCTTCGGAGACCACGTCGGCCCCGGANCCNTGGTCGGCNAATGTCTTGATAATGGCNTGATTGGTNTTGGCNTTNACCGCATAGCATAACAGTAAATCATGACCGGAAAAGGCGTCGCAAAAGACATTATAATGGCGGATCAGNGTTTCCGTTGANTAACAGTAGAANGGNGTGCCNACCTGTTCNGCGATTTTGCTGATGGGCAGGCCNTCNGCATGGATTTCACCCTGTTGATAGCCGAAATGATCCATAATATTATACTTTCAGATTTTTAAGATTTTTCATAACCGGGCGGGGGCAGCAGATCGCCGCGCTTGCCNCANGANGCCA
This sequence comes from Emcibacter sp., assembly GCA_016765435.1. Taxonomy (GTDB): domain Bacteria; phylum Pseudomonadota; class Alphaproteobacteria; order Sphingomonadales; family Emcibacteraceae; genus Paremcibacter. The sequence goes on along the minus strand of JAESPY010000057.1, from coordinate 10,330 downwards.
GCCCCAGACATAAAATGCTCATACAGAGAATAATCATTATTTTTTGCATTGTCTTTTGTCCTTATGCTCGATTATCCAAGACGCCTATTCGATGCGGGTTCGGGCCGCNGTGACTTGCACCAATACCTGTTCCGGGGCGGTGCCGCCAAAACTTGTNCGGCTGGCNACGGAACTTTCCACGGTNAGNACGGAAAAGACATCTTCAGTGATCTTTTCTTCTACCGTTTGCATTTCTTTCAGGGTCAGCCCGTCCAGATCGCAGCCCTTTTGTTCGGCCAGCGCCACAAGNGAGCCNGTCACATGATGAGCGTTGCGGAACGGCATGTCCAGCACCCGCACCAGCCAATCGGCAAGGTCGGTCGCGGTGATAAAACCATTTTCGGTAGAGGCCTTCATGGACTCTTCATTGACNGTCATATCCCCGACCATTCCGGTCATGGCGGCAATGATCAGCGCAAAAGCATTNGCGGCATCAAAAGTGGCTTCCTTGTCTTCCTGCATATCCTTGCTATAGGCCAGCGGCAANCCCTTCATCACNACAAGAAGACTGGTCAAAGCGCCAATGATCCGTCCGGATTTGGCCCGGCANAGCTCNGCCGCATCGGGATTNCGTTTTTGCGGCATGATGGANGACCCGGTGGTGAATTTATCGCTTAAAGNGATAAAATTAAANTGGGCNGANGACCAGATAACAATNTCTTCNGCAAGGCGNGAGACATGGGTGGCACATATGGAGGCNACGCTGAGNAATTCCAGCGCAAAATCNCGGTCCGATACNCTGTCCAGACTGTTGGCGGTGGGTTTGCGGAAATTNAAAGAATCTGCNGTTTGANAACGGTCAATGGGGAATGAGGTTCCNGCCAGNGCCGCCGCGCCCAGCGGACATTCATTGAGCCGNCCACGGGCATCNCGAAGACGGTCCCGGTCGCGGGTGAACATCTCGAAATAGGCCAGAAGATGATGACCGAACGTGATCGGTTGGGCNGATTGCANATGGGTAAANCCGGGCAGGATCACATGGGCGTTCTGTTCCGCNTTGTCCACCAGNGCGGTTTGNAAGCCGCTTAANGCCTGATCCATCTGNTCCATGGCNTCGCGCACCCANANNTTNAAATCGGTGGCCACCTGATCGTTGCGNGACCGGGCGGTATGCAANCGTCCGGCCGCATCGCCNATGATTTCGGTCAGCCGGGATTCCACATGCATATGGATGTCTTCCAANGCNGCANCATANGTGAAATTTCCNGCNTCAATTTCTGCCTTGACNTGNTCCAGNCCGGCCAGAATTTTTTCCCCGTCCTCGGAGGAGATAATATCCTGTGTCATCAACATGCGGCAATGGGCTTTGGAGCCTTGAATATCCTGACCATATAAAATCTTGTCAAAATCAATGGAGGCATTGATCTTTTCCATGATTTCCGCAGGTCCGACCTCAAACCTGCCGCCCCATAGACTGTTGGCGCCGCCNGCGGGAATGTCTTTTTCTGATGCCATATTCTTCACTCATGTTCAAAATAGAAATATATTATATATATAAAGGCGGAAATACGATAATCCGGCTCCTTAGGCAAGCTTTATAGTATGCTTTATCTTATCCGCAGAGGCCCGATCACAAAAAACTGAATGAATAGGCTCTTGTGCATTTCACGCGACAGCCTTACTTTATGGTCTGGTTCTGAAAAAATAAAGAAAACATATGAAAAATCTTTTTATGGTGGTGAGTTTCGTCGCCGTTCTCTTGGGCGCGCTATTTTTTATGGGCCCAAAGGGAGATATGGCCGAAAATATCAATGGGTCGCGTAAAGCCGAGTTGATTGCGGTGGACAGCAGTATGAAAGGCGGNAAGGTTCTCTTTAACCTTTATGCCNCCCGTCCNGATATCCCNGATGTGGAGGTTAAGGACGAAGCCGGAAACAGCCTGACCCTGAATGATTTGATCGCCCGGAACGAAGGCCAAAGTCTGTTGGTGAATTTCTGGGCCACATGGTGTGTTCCCTGTCGGGAGGAAATGCCCGATCTGGATGCTTTGCAGGCGGTGCGGGGCAATGAAGATTTCAAAGTGATTGTGCTTTCTGTGGACCGGGGGGGGTTGAAACCGTCCCGTATGTTCCTTGACAAAATTGGGATAAAGAATCTTGATCTTTATTATGATCAAAAAGGAATTCTGGGGACCGCCATGAAAACCATTGGCTATCCTACAACCATTTTGATCAATAAGAACGGCAAGCAAATGGGGCTTATGACGGGGTCGGCGCATTGGAATTCTGCCAGTGCTCATGCCTTGATTGATCGTCTTCTGGCGGATGAATAAGAATTTTTCTTATAGTGATAAATAACTCTTGCCTTCAATGATATATTATAACATAATGCTTTCAAATTAGATAAGCAGAAAGTTAGAACCGTGAAATATATCTTGTATCCTGCCATGACGGCGAGCGTTATTGCCTCTCTTACCCTTGCCGTTAGTGGCGCCGCTTATGGCGAAGACAGCAGCGGAAAGTCACCTGATAAAATCCATGATCATGACCATGAAATGGAGGAGATTTTTATTACTGGTGCTCCNCATAGCAAAACCCGCCTTGATGTTCTGCAAGGCAGCAACCTTATTGGCCTTGATGAGCTGGAACGAAGAATGGAAGCGACCATCGGGGAAACGCTTGCGGGTATTCCGGGGATCTCCTCAACCTTCTTTGGCGCAGGTGCCAGCCGCCCGATTATTCGCGGCCTTGGCGGGGATCGTATTCGCGTGCTCATTAACGGGATTGGCAGCATTGATGCCTCCAGCACCTCACCGGANCATTCGGTCGCCGCAGACCCCCTCACCGCAGAACGCATTGAAGTTTTGCGAGGGGCCAGTACGCTTCTTTATGGCAGCAATGCCGTGGGAGGGGTGGTCAATATCATTGACGGCAGAATTCCAACCGTTATTCCAGACGGCACAATATCAGGACGCGCGAGAGCATCTTACGGNACCGTTTCAGAAGATTATTCCGCGGGTGCNGCGCTNAACTTCCTATTNAGCGGTGATGATACAAACGCCCTTGTTCTACATTTGGATGGTTATTTCAGAAATACAAATAATTACGACATTCCGGGCTTTGCCGAAAGCGCGATTTTAAGAGCATTAGAAGAAGCCGAAGAGCATGGTGATGAACATGATGAACATGAACATGAAGAAGAAGCTTTTGGCACGGTTGGTAATTCAGATGTAGATAACAAAGGCGGCGCAATCGGCCTNAGCTGGATTGGTGAAAATAGCCAGTTTGGCGTTTCCTTTAGTATTAATGACAATAATTATGGCATTCCNGGNGGCCACCACCATGAAGAAGANCACCATGAAGAAGAAGGTGAGCACGCAGAAGAAGAGGAGGAAGAAGTCCTTGTACGCATTGCCCTTGATCAAAAACGGTTCGACCTTAAAGGAAGTATGGATCATGACTTCCTGATCTTTGATGAAACACGGATCCGGTTTGGCTATGCTGATTATAAGCATATAGAATTGGAAGGGGCAGAAATCGGCACTATTTTCACCAATAAAGGCTGGGAAGGCCGGATAGAGGTCGTCCAGAAGGAAATAGGCCGACTTCACGGTTCCATGGGTGTGCAAATACGTCATCGTGATTTTGAGGCCGTTGGCGAAGAAGCTTTTGTCCCGCCGACAACAACCACTCAATGGGGTGTTTTCGCCGTGGAAGAAATCAGTCTCGACCCCGTTACCCTTGATTTTGGGGCACGGTTTGATCATCAGGTAGCCACCAATAAAACGATGAATATCAAACGTAACTTTAACAGCTTCAGCCTATCGGCTGGCGCAGCTGTTCATCCGACGCCAAGCAGCCTGATTGGGCTATCCCTTGCCCGGACCGAACGCGCCCCCACGCCCGAAGAGCTTTTCTCAAACGGCCCCCATTTGGCGACCAATGCCTTTGAAAAGGGTGATGTAAGCCTAACTAAGGAAAAAGCCACCAGCATAGAACTTACCTTAAAACAGAAAAGCGACCGTCTGACAGCCAGCCTGAACCTCTATCACAGTTGGTATGATGACTTTATATATGAGGCCTTTACGGGCGAAGAAGAAGACGGGTTGACTGTATTAGAATTCATGCAGAGGGACGCACGATTTTATGGTGCAGAGGTGGAAGCGAGTTATCATATCTACCAATCCCCCGAACATAACCTGTTCGTGAATTTAGCAGGTGACATTGTCCGGGCGAAATTCTCTGGCAACGAAGAAAACCTTCCTCGGATTCCGGCTAAAAGTGCCACCATGGGCATAACTTATGAAGGTCGTCAAATTGGTGCAAATGCAGAAATTCGTCTGGTGGATGATCAAACAAAGATTGCCGCCAATGAATTATTAACCGAAGGCTATACTGAAGTGAATGTTGACCTAAGCTGGCGTCCATATGGCGAGGACCGTGACCTTACATTGCGTCTTCAGGGCAAAAACCTGAATAATGCCACGCGCCGACAACATACCTCTTTCCTAAAAGATCTGTTGCCGATGCCTGGTCGTAATATTAAATTCTCTGTCACTTATGGATTTTAGGTAAGTTTATACGGTGGGGCAAAGCTCTATGGGACAACTGTGACGGGAACTTTGGCTTTCTGTAAGATACCATAAGCCACGCTACCCAATCCAAGTTTGGCCAAAAGACCACTGCTCTTATGGCCGATGAAGATCTGATCCACTTTATGTTCGTCGGCCAGCGTTGTAATGATCTCTGCGGCGTGGCCGACCTGAACAAAGGATTCGAGGGTCACGCCGTCGGTGGCAAGTTTTTCCCGCGCCGGTTCCATAATATCCTGTTCGGCACTTTCCAGCTGTTCCATATGCTGGCTGTGCCGGACGGCCAATTCCTCGACGGACATGACCTCAAATTCAGACCAATCCACAACATAGACCAGCAAAAGCTTGCCGCCTCCCCGGAATTTCAGTTTATCAATGGCCAGTTCCGCCGCGCGCATGCTCAATTCTCCGCCATCGTAACCGACAATATATGTGACTTGTTTTGACATTTTCCCGTCTCCTTGATTGATATCATGGCATTATTCTACAGAGGAACTGTGGCGACAAGTTTGATCCCTGTCAAGTTTTCCGGTTCGTAAACATATTAATTATATGCATTACAGAAACGGATAGCGTATACTGTGTTTAACAAAAAACAGCATGTAGATTTTCAGGGGCAAAGTAAATTGGGTGTACCACCATATAACAACACGGATTCAACGTCAGAGAGAGCTTTTAGGAAAACGTCAAATCATTGTCCGCATAACACGGCCTGTGAGGGATGTTCATCCCGGCATCTCTCTCTTTGTAGTGCGCTCGATAGAGATGAGTTGAAAGATTTTTCAAAAATTTCTATCGATTATCAGAAAGAGGCCAAACAAATCATCTGTTCCGAGGATGAGGAGGCCAAGTATCTGTATAATATCCGCAGTGGGACGGTGCGCATTTCCAAGATGCTGTCCGATGGGCGGCGCCAGATAACAGGATTTTTATTTGCCGGGGATTTTTTTGGTCTGTCGTGCAAGGACAGATATAATTTTACCGCCGAAGCCGTTACCAATGTGGACATATGCCGTTTCCCTCGGACAAAAATCATGCAATCTTTTCGGGATTATCCGAATTTGGGCGAACGGGTTTTTGACATGACCAGAACGGAACTGGATTCCACCCATGACCAGATGTTATTGCTGGGCCGGAAAACCGCACAGGAAAAACTCTGTTCCTTTCTGCTCGCCATGAAAGAAAAGCTTGGCCGTCTTGAGGTCGTCGCGGAGAATGAGGTGGATATTCCTATGAGTCGCACCGACATTGCCGATTATCTGGGATTAACCGTTGAAACCATCAGCCGACAGTTCACAAAGCTTCATAAAAAGGGTTTGATTGAGATGGAGGGTGCCCACAAGGTTTTCCTGAAAGACATCAAGGCGTTGTCGGCTTTGGCCATCGGGGATTAGAGCACGGCACGGACCAGATCAGAGGTTGAGCAGGACCGGGACTTGAAAAACCATAAAATCCCTTGACAGAAGGCCGGGGAACGTTATATTTCGGCCACTTTCATATGTGGGCTCAAACGCTCGCATTTATATTTAAAGATGACATTACGTCATATCCCGGTCTGAAAATACTGAATTTCTCTCAGTTACCGATTATGACCAGAAGAAAAACAAGGAAACAGATATGTTTGCAGTCGTCAAAACCGGTGCTAAGCAATATAAGGTTGCTGCTGGTGATGTGATTAAAGTTGAAAAGCTGGATGGTGAAGCCGGCGCTACTATTACTCTGGACCATATATTGATGGTTGGGGATGATAAAGGCGTTAAAGTAGGCACCCCGACAATTTCAGGTACCGTTGTTACCGCCGAAATTCTGGAACAGTCCCGCGCCGCGAAAATCATCATTTTCAAGAAAAAACGTCGGCAGAATTATCGCCGGAAAAACGGTCACCGTCAGGAACAGACTGTTTTGCGTATTCTGGAAATAGGCAATGCTACGGCTAAGAAGGCCGCCCCTAAAAAGGCCGCGCCCGCCAAAGCAGAAGACGTTAAGGAAAAGCCGGCGGCTAAGAAAGCTGCTGCTCCAAAAAAACCTGCTGCTCCGAAAGCCGCTGCTCCAAAAGCCGCTGCTCCGAAAAAAGCNGCAGCCCCGAAAAAAGCCGCAGCAAANAAACCTGCTGCTAAAAAAGCTTAAGGAGAAGATACAATGGCACATAAGAAAGCTGGCGGTAGTACTAATAACGGTCGCGATTCAGCAGGCCGTCGCCTTGGTGTAAAAAAATATGCGGGTGAAGTTGTTATTCCCGGCAATATTATTGTTCGTCAACGGGGCACAAAATTCTATCCGGCCACCAATGTTGGCATGGGCAAGGATCATACCCTNTTTGCCCTGACAGAAGGAAAAGTTCGNTTTTATAAAGGTAAACAACGTCGCAGTTTTGTCTGNGTNGACGAAGCCTAGAACTGAACATCTTTCAAGTAACCAATTCTGTAAAGGGGAATGATTTTCATTCCCCTTTTTCCTATTTACAGATAGACTGTTTGACATGAGATTTCTCGACCAAAGTAAAATTTATTTAAAGTCCGGCGGCGGCGGTGATGGCTGTCTCAGCTTTCGCCGTGAGAAATGTGTTGAATTCGGCGGGCCGGATGGCGGCAATGGTGGTCGGGGCGGACATGTTCTGATCGAAGCCATTGGTGGCCTCAATACGCTGATCGATTTTCGTTACCGTCAACATTTCAAGGCCGGACGCGGCGGTCATGGCATGGGCCGTAACCGTACCGGGGGCAAGGGCGCGGACAGCTATCTTCAGGTGCCGGTCGGCACGCAAATTTTTGATGAGGATTACGGNGTTNTNCTGGCCGATCTGACCGAAGAAGGTCAGGTGGTGATGATGCTGGAAGGTGGTCATCCGGGNACGGGCAATGCNGCGTTCAAATCTTCTATCAATCAGGCNCCCCGGCGGACAACGCCCGGTGGTCCGGCAGAGGAAATGTGGGTTTGGCTGCGGTTGAAATTGATGGCCGATGCGGGACTTGTNGGNTTGCCNAATGCGGGGAAATCAACTTTTCTGTCGGCAGTTTCCCGNGCAAANCCGAAAATTGCTGATTATCCGTTNACCACNNTGAAACCTCAGTTGGGGGTTGTTTATGTGGACCAGCGGGAATTTGTTGTCGCTGATATTCCCGGCCTGATCGAAGGCGCNCATGAGGGNCTTGGTCTGGGCGATCGGTTTTTGGGTCATATTGAACGCTGNAACACCATNTTGCATATGATTGATGCCACGGGNGATGATGTGGTTNANGCNTATAAAACCATTCGCCGNGANTTNANATCTTATGGNGGCGGTCTGGCGGAAAAACCGGAAGTGATCGGCCTGAACAAATGTGATGCCTTGGATGATGAATTGATTCAGATGCTGACAGAGGAGCTTGCAGAGGTCACGGAGTCCCCCATTGTNCCCATTTCTGCGGTGACNCATTTTGGTGTGGATCTTATGCTGCGGGCNTTGCTGGAAAATATTGACNATGCCAGAGGTGTTGAAAAAAAGGCCGCTGAGCGACCGGTTCATGCCGCGTCCGAGAGTGAAGAAGAAAATCAGGAGGATGGCGGCTGGTCTCCCCTGTAACGTCTAACCCAGAGTTACACTATGACTGAGAAGACCGATAATATTATCACCCGCCAGAGCGCTGATTGGACNCGTGTCGTCATAAAAATCGGCAGCGCGCTGTTGATTGACAAGGACACNGGNCAGCTNCGGGTGGATTGGCTGGANGGCATCGCCCAAGATGTGGTNTTCCTGCGTCAGCGNGGTTATCAGGTNATTTTGGTTTCGTCCGGCTCCATTGGNCTTGGCCGCAAAATCTTAAATCTNTCCATGAGTAAAAAGCTTGAGGAAAATCAGGCGGCGGCGGCTGTGGGTCAAATTGAACTGGCCACGGCGTATCGNACGATATTGGGCAAGCATGATATTTGCATGGCGCAGATTTTGCTGACNTACGGTGATACGGANGAACGGCGGCGNTATTTGAATGCCCGCAATACCATTAANCGCCTGTTGGANTTGAATGTNNTTCCGATGATNAATGAGAATGACACGGTGGCAACGGATGAGGTCCGTTACGGCGATAATGACCGTCTTGCCGCCCGNGTGGCCAGCATGTGTGANGCTGATTGCCTGTTTCTGNTGTCGGATATAGATGGNCTTTATAGCGCAGACCCTNANCATGATTCTNCGGCGCNNCTGATCNCAGAGGTCAAGGACATNACNGCNGATATNGAAGCCATGGCGGGGGAGCCNGTGTCCACGGGNTNNNNTTCCGGCGGCATGGTGACTAAAATCGCGGCGGCTAAAATCGCCGTGGCCAGTGGTTGTCATATGGTGATCACCAACGGCACAGATTTTTCTCCGGTTCAGGCTTATTTCAAGCAGGCAACAGGCACCTGGTTTCAGGCGTCCGGCAATCCTCTGGCGGCCAAGAAGAAATGGATTGGGGCCAGTCTGGAAGTGGCGGGGACATTGATCATTGACGATGGGGCGGTAAAGGCCCTGAAAGTGGGCAAGAGCTTGTTACCTGCGGGCATTGTTCGGGTTGACGGGACATTTGACCGGGGGGATACCATTCGCATTACAGATATGGACGGGAAGATCATCGGGCAGGGGCTGAGCGCTTATAATGCCCAAGATGCCACCAAGCTGATGGGCCATAGAAGCCATGAAATTGAACAGATACTCGGGTTTTGCGGACGGGAAGAAATCATTCACCGCAACGACCTTGTGATAAACGGAAAGTAAGCGGCGATGACAGAGGAACAGACTTTAAAAGACATGATGCTGGACATGGGCCGCACGGCAAAAGCCGCGGCGGAATCGCTGGCTAATGTGCCGACAGATAAAAAGAACACGGCCTTGATTGCGGCGGCACGGCACCTTCGAGCCGATAAAGGTAAAATCCTGTCCGCCAACGGAACCGATATGGAAAAAGCAAAAGAACGGGGCATTGCACCGCCATGTTGGACCGTTTGTTGCTGGATGAAGGTAGAATTGAAAGTATTGCCACCTCTTTAGAGGCCATTGCTGAATTGCCGGACCCGGTGGGTGACGTGATGGCGCAGTGGGATCGGCCTAATGGTTTGAATATCTCACGGGTCAGGGTGCCGCTGGGGGTGATCGGCATTATTTACGAATCACGGCCCAATGTGACCGCCGATGCCGGGGCGTTATGTTTGAAATCGGGTAATGCCACCATTTTACGGGGCGGTAGCGAAAGTGTTCTGTCCAACCGGGCCATCCATGCGTGTCTGGTCAAGGGACTGGAAGAAGCGGGTTTGCAGGCGGATTGTATTCAGCTGATCCCGACGCAGGACCGGGCCGCAGTCGGCGAATTGCTGGGTCTGGTGGGCTATGTGGATATCATTGTGCCGCGTGGCGGAAAATCGCTGATTGAGCGGGTGCAGAATGACAGCCGTGTGCCGGTCATGGCCCATCTTGACGGCATCTGTCATGTGTATGTGGATGGGCAGGCGGACCTGACAAAGGCCGTTGAGATCACTCTGAATGCCAAAATGCGCCGCACGGGCATTTGCGGCGCGGCGGAAACCCTGTTGATAGATGACAGCATCTTGCAAAGCCATCTGCCCGCCATTGTGGATGCTTTGAAGACTGCCGGATGTGAATTGCGCGGAGACGAAGCGGTGCGCGCGGTGGAGTCGTCTATTTTACCCGCAACGATGCAAGACTGGGATACGGAATATCTTGACGCTATCCTGTCCATCAAAGCGGTGAAGGGTGTGGCGGGGGCCATTGCTCATATTGCCGCCCATGGG
>JAESPY010000056.1 GCA_016765435.1 Emcibacter sp. | reverse complement strand
GAGGGGAAAATACAGTTATTACCTGTCAAGTCAAGTAAAAGCCGTGAAAATTCGGGGATAATTCTATCTTTTTTGCTTTCTGCTTCTTTTGTTGCCGGGGCGGCCCTTGCTTCTGCTTCGTGATTTGGGTTTTCTGGTGCTGGCCTTTGAGATTAACTCTGGATCAATCAGCTCACAGAGCAAGCCTCCGGTCATGGGATTCGCCTCTTTCAGGCGTACGGTGATGGCATCGCCAAGTTGATAGATGATGCCGGTATATTCGCCTTCCAGCATATGCAGTTCTTTATCATGGCGGAAATAGTCGCCGACCATGGAAGAGACGGGAATGAACCCATCGCCGCCAGTTTCATTAAAGGCAACGAAGAGTCCGGCGCGGCTGACTCCGGCTATTCTGGCATCGAACTGCTCGCCCACATGCTGGCTCATATAGGCCGCCACATAGCGGTCAGTGGATTCCCGTTCCGCGATCATGGAAATGCGTTCGGTTTTGCTGATATGATCCGCTGTTTCAACCAGCTTTTCCCGGTCCTGTTTAGCAAGGCCATCCTTGCCCAGTTTTAAAGCCCCGATCAAGGCCCGGTGAACCATCAGGTCGGCATACCGGCGGATGGGCGAAGTGAAATGAGCATAGCGGGCAAGAGACAGGCCAAAATGCCCCTGATTATCCGTGCTGTAAATGGCCTGTGACTGGGTGCGCAGGATGATGATATTGACGACTTCCGCATGGGGGCTGTCTTCTACTTTGCGCAGGATGTTATTGAACAGTTTGGGTTGCTGGACCATGCCCTTGGCAAAATTATAACCAAGACTGGCCAGAAATTCGCGTAGATTATGGAGCTTCTCTTCGCTGGGCTGTTCATGGATTCGGTAAACACAGGGCCAGCCTTTCTGTTCCAGTTCTTCTGCGGCGGCCACATTGGCCTGAATCATAAATTCTTCGACCAGTTTATGGGCTTCCAGAGCCTGTCTGGGGTGGATACCAGTGACATTTCCTTTGTCGTCCAGTGCTATTTTCCGTTCCGGCATGGTCAGATCAAGCGGTTCCCGGTATTCCCGGCCCTTTTTAAGGCACTGGTAGGCCCCGTAGAGCGGTTCTATGACCGTATCCAGCAAAGGACCCGCCCGGTCGCTGACCACGCCCTCATGAGCGCTCTGGAACTCCTCATAGGACAACCCAGCGGCAGAGCGCATCAGACCCCGGACAAATTGATGGCGTAATTTCTTGCCGCGCTGGTCAAACCAGATATGAACGGCGAGCGTATAGCGGTCTTCGCCTTCTTTTAACGAGCAAAGACCATTGGACAGGGCTTCGGGTAGCATGGGGACAACTCTGTCGGGAAAATAAGTTGAATTTCCGCGTTTCCAGGCATCCTGTTCCAGCCCGGAACCGGGGGTGACATAATGGGCCACATCGGCAATGGCAATGATCACATGCCAGCCGCCTTCATTTTTCGGGTCCGTATCCTGTTCGGCCCATATGGCATCATCATGGTCACGGGCATCGGCCGGATCAACGGTAATCAGGGGAATAGAGCGCAGGTCCGTCCGGTTGTCCAAAGTTGGCGCAATGGATTTCTCTGCCTCGGTCAAGGCCTGTTCCGAAAATTCGGTCAGGATGCTGTGGCTGTGAATGGCAATCAGGCTGATGGATTTTGGCTCGTCCAGCGTACCCAGACATTCTTTAACAACGGCACGCTTTGGGCCCATATGCCGCCGGGAAGTTTTGCTGACGCGGGCATCGACCAGAACCAGTTCGCCGTCTCTGGCGCCGTTCCAGTCATGTTTGGCGATCAGGAAGTGATCGCGGTTCTTTTTATCGGTGGGATGCACATGGGCAATATTGTCGTCTTCTTTGCGAAAGACACCCATGACCAATGTGGTGGTCCGCTCAAGTTTTCGGATAACCTTGGCCACATAGGCGGCCTCTTTTCCATCTCGACTGCGGGTGAGGCGCACCAACGCATGATCGCGCACGGAAAGATTGCCACGCTTGTCTTCGGCCAGAATGGTGATCGGTGGCGGGGTGCCTTCATGGGGCAAATTGACGGGCCGCGCCATAAGGTCGCCCATCTTGTCCAATCCGGTGACCTCAACCACGCAAACAGGGGGCAGATCGCCACCCACATGGATGCGGCCTTTATGACCCCTGTCCAAAAGACCATCTTCGGTCATTTCCCGCAGCATTTTTTTCAAAGCAATGCGCTGATCGCCGCGTATATGAAACGCCCGTGAAATGTCCCGTTTTGAAAGCTTGCCCGGATTCTCTTTGACATAGGCTAAAATGTCATCTTTTGTCGGAAAATGCGGGTTGTCTTTTGGGGCCATTGCTAACTTTTAGCTTTCTTTTTTGGGGCTGCTTTTTTCTTGGCGGCTGTCTTTTTAGGTGCTGCCTTTTTCTTAGGGGCCGCTTTTTTCTTGGCTGCAGGTTTTTTCTTACCTTTGCCCGCTCGTGCCTTGATCAATTCGATCGCTTCTTCCAAGGTGATGGANTTGGGGTCTTTGTCTTTTGGAATGGTGGCATTGGTTCGGTTGTGCTTGACGTAAGGTCCGTAACGTCCCTCAAAGACTTTGATCGGTTCGCCGTCTTCCGGGTGATTGCCTAACTCTCTCAAGGGTTCTGCCGCCGCGCCTTTTTTCTTTTTNGCATCGGCCANCAGGTCAACCGCCCGGTTAATGCCAAGGGTAAAGACCTCTTCCGGGTCTTTCAGGCTGGCAAANACGCCGCTGTGGGCAACATAAGGACCATAACGACCAATNGCGGTTTTAATTTCTTTACCGTCTTCGGGGTGGGTGCCGACGGTGCGGGGCAGGGCCAGAAGTTTCAGGCCTTTTTCCAGATCAACGCTNGCNGCGTCCATGCCTTTTGGCACGGAACTGCGTTTGGGTTTTTCTTTTTCAACAGGCTCNCCCAATTGTACGTAAGGACCAAAACGTCCTGTGCGAACGGTGACTTCCATGTTGGTTTCCGGATCAATGCCCAGAACGCGGGTGCCATTATCTTCNTCGCCNTCNCCGTTGTTCATTTTNCGGGTNTAATTACAGTCCGGGTAATGNGAACANCCGATGNAAGCACCATAACGGCTGGTTTTCAGGCTGAGGATGCCATCATCACATTTGGGACAGGCCCGTGGGTTTGAGCCATCTTCTTTGTCGGGAAAGACAAAGGGGGCCAGAACCTGATTAAGCCGTTCCAATACTTCTGATACGCGCAGGTCTTTTGTACCTTCGATGGCCTGATGAAATTCGCTCCAGAAATCGGCCAGAACTTTTTTCCACGGGATTTCGCCGTTGGAGACTTTATCGAGCAATTCTTCCATATTGGCGGTGAAGTCAAATTCCACGTATTTGGCAAAGTAATTTTGCAGGAAGGATGTTACCAGACGNCCTTTGTCTTCGGGGACAAATCGTTTTTGATCCATCACCACATAATTACGGNCACGCAACACGGTCAGGACAGAGGCATATGTGGATGGGCGGCCAATGCCAAGCTCTTCCATCTTTTTAACCAAGGAGGCTTCCGTATAGCGGGGCGGTGGTTGAGTGAAATGCTGATTGGGGGTGACTTTGTCCTGATTGACAGATTCTCCTGCGGTTAATTTGGGCAGGCGTTTGTCATTATCATCAGTGTCCACATCATCNCGGCCTTCTTGATAAAGCCGGAGGAAACCGTCAAATATCTGAACGGAACCTGTGGCCCGCAGGCCGGTTTTTTTATCTTCGGATAAAATATCAGCGGTTGTCCGTTCGAAATTGGCCTCGGCCATCTGACTGGCAATGGTCCGTTTCCAGATCAACTCATAAAGCCGTCTTTGATCTTCGTCCAGACGGGCGGCAATATGTTTGGGCAGACGTTTCAGGTCTGTGGGGCGGACCGCTTCATGGGCCTCCTGTGCATTCTTGGCTTTGTTTTTATAAAAACGCGGCTTGGCGGGCACATAATTGCTGCCATATTCCGCACTGATGACATCGCGGCAGCCATAGATGGCTTCCTGTGCAATGTTAACACCATCGGTCCGCATATAGGTAATAAGGCCGACGGTTTCGCCGCCAATATCCATACCTTCATATAGTTTCTGGGCGCATCGCATGGTGCGCTGTGCGTTAAAGCCCAATTTACGGGAGGCTTCCTGTTGCAGGGTAGAGGTGGTGAAGGGCGGCGCCGGATAGCGTTTGGCCGGTTTGCTTTCCACATCGGAGATGCTGAAACGGGAGTCTTGTATGGTTTTTTCGGCCACTGCTGCCTGCGCGTCAGTGGTGAGGGTGAATTTCTTTATTTTTTCGCCATTTAAAATATTAAGCTGAGCGGTGAATTTATCTTTTGCCTCATTGCTCAGATTAACGTCTACGGTCCAATATTCTTCCGACTTGAATTGTTCTATTTCCAGTTCCCGGTCGCAAATCAGGCGCAGAGATACGGACTGTACCCGACCCGCTGATTTTGATCCGGGCAGTTTACGCCATAAAACCGGGGACAGGTTAAAGCCCACAAGATAATCAAGCGCGCGTCTGGCGAGATAGGCATCGACCATTGGGCCGTCAATATCACGGGGCGCATCCATGGCTTTCAGGATGGCGGATTTGGTAATTTCATTGAAAACAACGCGTTTTACGACGACATTTTTCATGAGGCCGCGTTTGGCTTTCAACAGTTCCAGCACATGCCATGATATAGCCTCTCCCTCGCGGTCCGGATCGGTGGCGAGGATAAGTTCGTCGGAAACTTTTGTCGCATCGGCAATGTCCTTGATGCGTTTCTTGGCATCGCTGTCCACTTCCCAGATCATGGCAAAGTCATTATCAGGGTCAACAGAGCCATTTTTCGACGGCAGGTCGCGCACATGACCAAAGCTGGCCAGAACCTTATAATCCTTGCCGAGATATTTATTAATGGTTTTGGCTTTTGCCGGAGATTCTACTACAACCGTTTTCATGTGCGTATTTCTGCTATTATTAAATGTTTAAAACTAAGGGCTTTTACTCTTTTGTTTAGCAAAAAGCTACCCTGTTTCCGGGGTAACGGCTAATTTCTCCCGCTAATTCCAGTTCCAACAGGGCAGTTTGGACTTCTGCGGGTCTTAATTCCATCACTCGGATCAGGTCATCGACGGGGATCGGAGTGGGGGATAATTTATCCCGGATAGCGTTCCGGATGTCCCCGAGTTCCTTTTCATCATGGGATGGTGCAGGCGCGGGGGCATTGTCGAACAGGTCATATTGCGGTTCGGATATGCTTCTGGACTCCATCATTTGCAACACATCAAGAATATGACCGACATTTTCGACCAGAACAGCCCCTTGACGGATCAAGTCATTGGGGCCTTTGGCTCTGGGGTCCATGGGGGAGCCGGGGATGGCAAAAACCTCGCGGCCTTGTTCTAGGGCCAGACGGGCGGTGATGAGCGAGCCGGATTTAAATGTCGCCTCAACCACAAGCAACCCAGCGGCCAGACCAGAAATTATCCGGTTTCGGCGCGGGAAATGCCGGGCGATGGGTTGGGTGCCCAGAGGCATTTCGGACAGGATCAGGCCCGTATTAACGATGGTCTCATACAGCCTGTCATTCTCGCGGGGGATATAACATCGACCCCGCCTGCAAGCACGGCAATGGTTCCGGTCGGCACAGCGCCCTGATGGACGGCGGTATCAATACCCCGTGCCATGCCTGAGGAAATGACATATCCGGCCTGTCCCAAGTCACGGGCCATGGCGGTGGCGATTTTTATGCCAATCGCCGAACAGTTTCTGGCCCCGACAATGGCAAAATTATTTCTCTCCAATAGGTGAGGGTGACCCAGCGCCATCAAGATGGGCGGTGCGCCTTCCGAGGCGGCCAATGCCTCTGGATAGAGACTGTCGCCATAGACGATCAGGTGGCCGCCAAGTTTTGACAGCGCCTCGATTTCTTTAACCGCATCGGATTTTTTGGCCGCAACCAGTGGTTTCTTCCGGCCCCCGCGATGGGCAAGTTCAGGCAGGACGGCGAGCGCGTTCACAGCAGTTTTATATCTGGAAATTAAATGGCGAAATGTCACTGGGCCGACATTATCCGTGCGAATCAATTGAAGCCGGGCAATCTTTTCTTCCTGACTTAAATCTTTTGGGGCTGCAAAGTCTGTCATTTTTCTCCAATAGGGGATTACGCGGATTTTTTACCGATTTTTGGCTCTGTGCCGGACATCAGTCGCCTGATATTATCTTTGTGGCGGATAAAAATCATAATACACAACAGGCCCGCAAAAATTGCAAGGCTTGAATTTTTCAGGATGAAATAACCATAAACCGGGGACAGGATCGCCGCCACCAACGCCGCAAGGGATGAAATGCGGAATATGACCGTTGTGACAAACCACGTCAGGCAACAGCCAAGCCCCAAAGGCCAACTGATGGCGAGTAGGGTTCCGAGGAATGTGGCCACGCCTTTGCCGCCTTTGAATTTCAGAAACACAGGATAGATATGTCCCAGAAAGGCACCGCCACCTGCATAATACAATAGGGTCGGTTGTTCAAAGACCATATAGGCCAGCAGAACAGCCAAGGCCCCTTTGCCGCTATCCAGAAGCAAGGTTGCCAAGGCAAGGGCTTTGTTGCCCGTTCTGAGAACATTGGTCGCCCCGATATTGCCGGAGCCAATTTTGCGTAAATCTCCCTGTCCCGCCAGATGGGTTAGGATCAGGCCAAAGGGCAGGGAGCCCAAAAGATAGCCGCCAATCAGGCATATGGCAAAATGAATGAGGAGAATATCATCACCCATGCCCGTCATGCCTGATACTCGAATATGCTTTTGCCCTTCACGACGGTTCTTAACACCCGGCCCTGTATGGGACGACCATCAAAGGGTGTGTTTTTGGTCAGGGATGCCATCATCAAAGGATCAATTGTATAAGGAATATCCGGG
>JAESPY010000055.1 GCA_016765435.1 Emcibacter sp. | reverse complement strand
CCCGGTCTTGGTTTACGTGTGGTCATGGATACGGACAGGGTGATACTGCCATCTTTTTCCAACAACAGACGGGACAGGGTAGATTTCCCGGCCCCTGATGGTGAGGACAGGACCAAAAGCAATCCGCGACGTTCAATATTTCTGGTCATATTTCCCCCTATTCAATATTCTGAATTTGTTCCTTGAATTGATCAATGCTTGTCTTTAGGGACAGGCCAACTTCGGTCAGGCGAATGTCTGATGCTTTACTGCACAGGGTATTGGCCTCCCGATTGAATTCCTGCGTCAGGAAATCCAGCTTGCGGCCAATCTGTCCCTCGGCCTTAAGATGTTTGCGCCCGGCATCAATATGAGCATACAGCCGATCAATTTCTTCCTTGATATCCGCCTTGGTCGCCAACAAAACCACCTCCTGCGCAATACGTTCCGGGTCGATTCCACTTTTATCGTCCAGCAACGCATTTACCTTGTCCATATAACGTTTTCGGATCATCTCCGGCAGTTCCGCCGCCAGACTATCCGCTTGTTTCACCAGCTGCTCAATCTCGTCCAGCAACGCGCTTAGAACATTTTGCATCGCCGCACCTTCGCCGTCGCGAGAGACCTTAAAGGCAGAAAGAGTTTCCTCAAAAGAGGTTTTCAGGGCCGCATCACGGGCTTTAAGGTTTGCTTCGTCGTCTTCCGCCTCCACATATTGGATCACATCCCGAATTCCCATCAAAGCATCCAGACTGGGCTGCGGCAGGTGATTTTTCATGGCGGTTTCCGTAGCAACCTCCACCAAAACATCTAGCATTTCCTGATTTATCTTGAAAGATGTCCCGTCAGATTCCCGGTTCATTTGCAGGTTAATATTCACCGATCCGCGGGCGATATTATCCTTCGTGGCCTTACGGGCCATCTGTTCAATCCCGTCAAGACCAAGGGGCGTACGGCAGCGCACATCAAGAGAACGACCATTGACGCTCTTGATTTCCCATGTCCAATGATAATTTTCCCAACTGCCACTGGTGCGGGCGAATCCGGTCATACTTGATAATGTCATGCTATTCAGTTTTTCATATGTTATGGTTTCATTTTACAGGCACAAGCTATAGCAGGAATAAAGCCAGATGAAAAATCCAAAATCCATTCTTATTACGGGTGCCAGCAGTGGTTTGGGCGCGGCAATGGCAAAAGACTATGCCTGTGCCGGAATAACCCTGTTCCTCAGCGGACGGGACACGGCCAGATTAACCACTATCAAAGATGAGTGTATTTCTCGCGGTGCTACCGTTCATATGGCGTTAGTGGATAGTGCCGATGAACGGGCCATGCGCGACTGGATCACGGAATGTCATGATATTGCGCCATTGGACCTGGTGATTGCCAATGCCGGAATTGGCAAGGGCTTCACCACCGACATGGATTTGGCAGACCATACGAAACAAATTTTCGACATCAATATCGGCGGCGTTTTAAACACAATTCATCCGGCAATCAATCTGATGAAAGTCCGGGCAAAGGGACAAATCGCCATCATATCCTCTCTGGCGGGGTATCACGGCCTGCCCACTTCTCCGGCTTATTCCACCAGCAAGGCCTGCGTCAAAGCTTATGGCGAGGCTCTGCGCGGCCTCTATGCGGAATATGGCATTGAAATCAATGTGGTCTGTCCCGGCTATGTGAAAAGCCCGATGACAGCAACCAATAACTTCCCCATGCCTTTCTTGATGGAAACAGATAAAGCCATAAAAGCGTTACGCCGAGGGTTGGAAAAAAATCAGGGCAGGATCACTTTTCCGTGGCAATTGAGTCTCATATATGGCGCTATGGTACGTTTCCTGCCCGAATGGTTGTTTGACCGAATTTTCCGGATTATGCCGAAGAAGAATTAACGCCTCCGCCGTCTTGCTTTCTCAATCCTGCGCCATTTTTTGACTTTATTCAGATGCTCCCGCAGGCTACTGGAGAAAGTATGCCCCCCCGTGCCATCGGCGACGAAATAAAGGTCATTACTGCGCATCGGATGCAGCACGGCCTCAATAGACGCCCGGCCTGGATGAGCGATGGCCGTCGGCGGCAAGCCTTTGATTCGGTAAGTGTTATATGGATTATTAGACTTCAGATCGGATTTATATATGGGCCGATTTAGAAATCCTCTACGATTAAGACCATAAATCACAGTCGGGTCCGTTTGCAACCGCATTTTTCTGCGCAAACGGTTAATGAACACCCCGGCGATATGGGCGCGTTCCTGCTCTATGGCCGTTTCTCTTTCCACAATAGAGGCCAGAATGATAGCCTCCTCAACGGACTGGAAAGGCAAACCTTTGTCTCTTTTTTCCCAAATACTCTCTAGTAGATCCCGTTGACGCATCTGCATACGTCGGATGACCTCATGACGGTCAGTATTTTTGGTATAAAGATAAGTTTCCGGCAGAATGGACCCTTCCCGTGGCAGGTCCGTAATGGCATTGGTCATATTTTCAATGGCGTTGAGATAGTCCACAATCTGCCAGCTTGTCCAACCTTCTACAATGGTCAAGCGGTGCTGTATGACCTTGTCACTGGACAGGGTCATCATAATATCAAACATGCTCGATCCCGCCGGAATAAGAAATTCTCCGGCCTGCAATCTGCGCTCATAACCCGATATTTTTACGCCGAGTTTAAAGATATTCTGATTGGTGATAAAGCCCTGACGTTCCAGTTCGAAAGCGGTACGGATTACCCCCTGCCCCTTTGGCAGAAAATAGACATTATCCTGCTCCAGCGGCCCGGATTCATGGAAACTTTCATAGCCCAGATAGAAGAACAGCGCCGCAAATNCGACGCTGCCCATCAATAACAATATGATATATTTGCGCATCCCGCTCATGGGATCAGACTATACCGCTTTAAATATCACAGAGGCGTTGGTGCCGCCAAAACCGAAACTGTTNGACAGTACGGCNGTAATACCTGTTTTCTGTTGCGCTTCATGNGGCACNAGANTAATGCCTTCGATGCCNTCNGATGGATTATCCAGATTAAGCGTTGGCGGCAATNCCCCCCGNTTCATGGCCAATATGCTGAAAATNGCTTCGGTACTGCCCGCTGCGCCCAACAAATGNCCGATGGAGGATTTTGTCGAGGACATGGCNGTCTTGAGAAGCCGCATCACCAAATATTCTTTTCACCGCATTAAATTCAATCTCNTCNCCAAGCGGCGTAGAGGTTCCGTGCGCATTNACATAACCAATATCGGCCGGTGTCAGGCCTGCGCGTTTAAATGCCGCCTGCATGGCACGATAGCCGCCACTGCCATCCGGCGCCGGAGCCGTCACATGATAAGCATCCCCGGACAGACCATAACCGACAACTTCGGCATATATCTTGGCACCACGTTTTTTGGCATGTTCATATTCTTCGAGAATCACCATTCCGGCGCCCTCACCAATGACAAAACCATCCCGGTCCCGATCATAGGGCCGCGAAGCTTTTTCCGGTGTATCGTTAAAATGAGTACTCAACGCCTTCGCCTGCGCAAATCCAGCAACGCCCATTTCGCAAATGGCGGCTTCACCACCGCCAGCAACCATCACATCCGCATCATCCAGCATAATCATACGCGCCGCATCGCCGATGGCATGGGTTCCCGTGGCACAGGCCGTGACAACCGCGTGATTTGGCCCCTTAAGACCATTTCGGATCGATACGTTGCCTGAAATCAGATTGATCAGACAGCGCGGGATGAAAAACGGACTTACCCGCCGCACACCGCGTTCATGCATCACGATGGATTCAGTCTGGATACCAGGAAGACCGCCGATACCGGCCCCGGTCAAAACCCCTGTACGCCACTGATCTTCATCAGTTTCCGGCTTCCATCCGGCATCTTCCAACGCCATTTCAGCCGCAGCAATACCGTAAAGGATAAAATCATCAATCCGGCGGCGTTCCTTCGCAGTCATCCAATCGTCGGGATTNAATGTACCATTGCTGCCGTCACCCAAAGGGACTTCGCAGGCAATCGTTGCAGAAAGTCCTTTGGTATCAAACCGTGTGATGGGCCCTGCGCCGGACTCTCCGGCAATAAGACGCTTCCATGTTTCTTCAACACCCGATGCAAGNGGGGTAACAAGCCCCATTCCNGTAACAACAACTCGTCTCATCACTTCACCTTCTTTATTTGTGCAATCACTTAAGTTTAATTTAAAGCAGAATAAAGCAAAAATAACAAGACCGCGAGCACTGTATCTTTACATTTTAAAGACAGAGAGCTTCNCGGTCATNATTATTTTTGCATACCTACGTTATCCAATAACATAAGTTGCTATATTCAAGCATTCGTGCTGATAAAGTCGATTGCATCNTTCACAGTGAGGATTTTCTCAGCCGCATCATCAGGAATTTCACAACCGAATTCTTCTTCAAATGCCATGACCAGTTCAACTGTATCAAGACTATCTGCGCCCAGATCATCGATAAAGCTTGAAGTATCTGTAACTTTGTCGTCTTCAACACCTAAATGTTCAACAACAATCTTTTTTACACGTTCAGCTACGTCACTCATATTTCTATCCCTATTTAGGGGCCTAAATCCAGCCCGGGTTTTGATAATCACAGAACCAGTATTTAATACTCTATTTTTCTTTTACAAGCAAAAGCAATAAAAAACTTAATTCATACATGTTAAATAATAAATTTAATCAGGTTACTTATTNTTCGGGGGCTTCCTAGCACATTAAGTCCGTTCTTGCCAAGAATAATATAGCATAGTCATCAGATCATTGCCATTCCGCCATTAATATGGAGCGTCTGTCCCGTGACATAAGCNGCCTCATCACTGGCCAAATACAACGCACCNGCGGCGATTTCCTCACCAACACCCAGCCTTTTCATAGGCACATTAGACAGCAGGCCATTTTTCTGATCCTCACTCAATACATCGGTCATGGGNCTTTCAATAAAGCCCGGCGCAATACAGTTNACGGTAATATTNCGNGANGCCAGTTCCTGTGCCANACTTTTGGTCATGCCAATCATGCCCGCCTTTGACGCCGCATAGTTGACCTGTCCCGGATTACCNGTCACCCCGACAATGGAGGTAATATTTATCACCCGGCCCCAACGACGTTTCATCATACCGCGCATCAACCCTTGGGTTAATTTGAAGGCTGCCTTCAAGTTTACCTGCATCACATCGTCCCATTCTTCGTCTTTCATGCGCATGGCGATGTTATCACGGGTAATGCCCGCGTTATTGACCAGAATATCCACCTGCCCCATGGCAGCTTCCGCCGCTTTTGGCAACGCCAGAACAGATTCAGGGTCCGACAGATTTGCCGGAACCACAAACGCCCGGTCACCCAGTTCTGCGGCCAGTTTCTCCAACGGCTCAAGGCGCGTACCCGACAGCGCCACTTTTGCACCGCTGTTGTATAAAACCGTCGCGATTGCGTTACCCAATCCCCCGGAGGCCCCGGTTACCAATGCGCATTTACCACTCAGATCAAACATTATTCTTCTCCCGCCTTAACAAATTTTTCAATATCCGCAGGCGTTTGCAAGGAAACGCCCGTCATGTCACGGCAAATACGCCGCAGCATCCCAGTCAGAACTTTACCGGCCCCGGCCTCAATCACCCGATCCACGCCCAGCGCATTCATGCGTAAAATTGACTCCCGCCACCGCACTCGACCCGTGACCTGTGCCACCAGATATTTTCGAATATTTTCCGGGTCACTTTCCGCTTCCGCTGTCACATTAGTGATCACCGGAACCACTGGCGCTGAAATATCTGTTTCTGCCAGTGCAGTCGCCATTTCATCTGCCGCAGGCTGCATTAATGAGCAATGGAACGGCGCACTTACCGGCAAGATAATACCCCGTTTTGCACCTTTTTCCTTGGCAATTACAATGGCCCGTTCCACGGCCGCCTTATGACCGCTGATCACCACCTGCCCATCGGCATTATCATTGGCGGCTGTGCAAACCTCATCCCCGGCTGCTTCTGCGGCAACTTCCACTGCCACATCAAAATTAAGGCCCAACAACGCCGCCATGGCCCCAACGCCCACTGGCACTGCTCGCTGCATGGCTTCACCGCGTAATTTCAGCAAGCGCGCCGTATCAGCAAGACCAATGGCCCCCGAAGCCGCAAGGGCTGAATATTCGCCCAGTGAATGCCCCGCCACATAAGATGCCATTTGAGAAAGCTTCATGTCAAAGTCTTTTTCCAGCACTCGCATCACTGCCATACTGACCGCCATCAAGGCAGGCTGTGCATTTTGCGTTAAGGTAAGTTCTTCCTGTGGTCCTTCAAACATCAGCTTGGACAAATTTTGTCCCAGCGCATCATTCACTTCTTCAAAAACCTGTGCCGCCACGGGCATATTCTGGCTTAACTCCAGTCCCATACCGACGGTCTGACTGCCCTGACCGGGAAAAACGAATGCACTGCTCATAGTGTGAAAAATCCTTTATGATATTAATTTATAGGTTGATGTCATAGCAATTGGCCCCGGGAAAGTCGATCTTTTCAACATATTTTCAAGGTAATTTTTACGGATTTTGCCGATGCGNAGAAAAAACGTAAAAAATCCTTCATATGCCTTGTCTTTACTGGGNAATCCTGTATATTGCGCCGCTTCTGGGTATTCTTTTATTAGGAATGCCTCGGTTTGCTGTGTCGGTTAATAACATAATGTGACGATTTGATATTCGTATTCACCCCGCCCGAAAAACCGTTAAATGAAGATTTAAAATAAGGAGTAGCCATCGAATGGCTTTTTATGAACATATATTAATCGCGCGCCAGGATATCCAGCCTCAACAGGTTGAAGCGATTACCAAAGATTTGACTCAAATCGTTGAAGATAATGGCGGCAAGGTTACAAAAACTGAGCAATGGGGCCTACGCTCCCTCGCTTACCGGATCAAGAAATANAAAAAAGGCCATTATGTCCTCTTTAACATTNACGGTCCTGCCAGTGCCATTTCCGAGCTGGAACGCAACGAACGTCTGCACGAAGATATAGTTCGTTTCATGACGATCCGTTTGGAAGAACTGGAAGAAGGCGATTCAGTGGTTATCCGGTCCAGAGACCGCGAAGGCCGCCCTTCACGCTTTGAAAACAGAGATAATCGCCCCCGTTTTGAAAATAAAAAGCCTTCAGTGAAACCTGAAGCCGCTGCAACAGAATAAGGAAATATAACATGGCTGAACAACGTTCCGAGGGTGGCAACACACGCCGTCCTTTTTTCAGACGCCGCAAAACCTGTCCTTTCTCTGGTGCCAATGCCCAGGTAATCGACTATAAAGACGTGCGTCTTTTAAGCAAATTCATTTCCGAGCGTGGCAAAATCGTGCCAAGCCGTATCACTGCTGTTTCTACCAAGAAACAACGTGAACTGGCCAAAGCCATCAAGCGCGCTCGTAATCTGGCACTTTTGCCATATATTGTTAAATAGGGAGAATGAAACATGGAAATCATACTTCTTGAACGGGTNCGCAAACTTGGTCAAATTGGTGATATTGTCACNGTAAAAGACGGCTATGCCCGTAATTTTCTGTTACCTCAGAAAAAAGCTTTGCGGTCTAATAAAGCTAANAANGCCTATTTTGAGACCCAACGCGTTCAGATCGAAACTCAAAACCTTGAAGCCAAGAATGAGGCTGAGGCTGTTGCCGGTAAAATGGAAGGCGTATCCGCTATCCTTATCCGTCAAGCTGGTGAGTCCGGCAACCTTTATGGTTCCGTAACTGCNCGTGATATTGCAANNGCNCTTAATGAGCAAGATATGAAAGTTGGCCGTAGTCAGGTCGTGATGGAACATGCCATTAAATNNCTTGGCATTTACAGCATTCAAATCAANCTTCACGCCGAAGTCTATGTCGGTATTGAAATCAATATCGCNCGNTCCGTCGAAGAAGCTGANATGCAGGCCAAAGGACTTGATGCCAAAACGGCTGAAGAAAATCTGGATGTCTCCGTTGAAGATTACTTCGAAAACGACGAAGATTCAGAAGCGGCTATCGCGGCTGACTCTGACGAAGAAACGACAGAAGTTGCAGATGAAGAAGCAACACCTGAAGAATCTTCCGAGGAAGAAAAAAGCGAATAATATCCGCTTCTATCGAATTTCTGACGAGGGCCGCTTGATCAAGCGGCCCTTTTCTGCTTTTAAGTTACAGGTTAATTCTGATGATATTACTTTTTGATAAATCTATTAATTTTAAATACTTCTGTTAATATGTTTGTCCGGTAAACTTATTGGTCCAGTAACATATGACAGACTTTCCAGACATACCCGTTGATGACATGAGAGAAGACGACAATGTCGTCGCCTATGATGCCAGCACATTTCGGCAAACGCCCCATAGTCTGGAGGCGGAACAGGCATTACTGGGCGCCATTCTGGTTAATAATGAAGCCATCGTAAAGGTTCAGGATTTTCTAACCGAAGATCATTTCATGAACCCTGCCCACCAAAAAATTTATCAGGCCGCTCTGAAATTAATCGAAAAGGGATTAATCGCATCGCCTGTGACCATGAAACCCTATTTTGAGAATGAAGATAGCCTGTCAGAAATCGGCGGGGCTGAATATCTGGCACGACTGGCCGGGGCCGCCGTTACCATTATTAATACAGCGGAATATGGACAAATCATTCATCAGATGGCCCTCAAACGAGAATTGATCGATGTGGGGACAGATATTGTCAACAAGGCCTATGATCACAATGTAGATAGCACCGCACAGGACCAGATTGAAGATGCGGAAAAACACCTCTACGGGTTGGCAGAACAAGGCAGTTCGGAAGGCGGATTTAAAAGCTTTGCCAAATCATCTAGCGACGCTGTCAGTATCATCGAAATGGCCTTCCGGCGCGGAGGGAAACTGGCGGGAAAGACCACCGGTTTTGACAGCATCAATAAACATATCGGCGGTCTGCATAAATCAGACCTTATGATCCTTGCCGGACGTCCTGCCATGGGGAAAACCGCCCTCGCCACCAACATTGCCTTTAATACCGCCAAGGCCTACCGGGATGATCAGGCTCTGGGCGTTTCTCATGAGGAAAACAAGGGGGCCGTCGTTGCCTTCTTCTCTCTGGAAATGGCCGCCGATCAGCTTGCCGCGCGTATATTGGCGGAACAGGCCAACCTATCGTCACAGGACCTGCGTCAGGGAAAGCTGGATCAGGACCAATTTAACAAACTCGCCCGCGCCGCGCAGGATCTGGAAGAACTGCCGTTGTATATTGATGATACCGCATCCTTAAGCATCGGCGCGCTGCGCACCCGTGCCAGACGCCTGAAACGTCAGCATGGGCTAGGCTTTATCGTTGTTGACTATCTTCAACTTCTCACCGCGTCTGGTCGGGGCAGTCGAGGGCCGGAAAACCGGGTTCAGGAAATTTCAGAAATCACCCGTGGCCTGAAAGGCCTTGCCAAGGAACTTGAAATCCCGGTTCTAGCCCTGTCCCAGCTCAGCCGTGCCATTGAATCCCGTGAAAACAAACGCCCGCTGCTGTCGGACTTGCGTGAATCAGGGTCCATTGAGCAGGATGCGGATATGGTGACATTTGTCTATCGGCCGGAATATTATCACAAGCAGAATGAACCGGACCCCGACACGCCCGAACATCTGATATGGATGGAAGAAGGCGACAAGTTGGAAGGCAAGGCGGAATTTATCATCGGCAAACAGCGTCATGGTCCCACCGGAATCATCACACTGCAATTCGAAGCCCAGATCACCAAATTTTCTGATCTTCCCACATCCGACGATTATCTGCCGGAGCAAAATGACTGATGACGACCGAGGATTTCCCGTCCGCTTCTCAGGCAACTCTGACCATTGACCTCGATAATATCATCGACAATTACAAAAGCTGCATCAAGCTTGGCCGTGGCGTGGACTGCGCCGCGATGATCAAGGCCGATGCTTACGGTATGGGCATCGCACAGGTGGCCCCGGCCCTGTTCCATGGGGCGGGATGTACAACTTTCTTTGTGGCAAATTTACAGGAAGCCATAGAATTACGGCCATTAGTCCCAGAGGCTAACATTTATGTTTTAAATGGGCTTTTTCCCGGTCATCTGGAGTATTTTAGCCGCCATAATATTCGTCCCGTGCTGAATGATCTGGAGCAGATACGTCTATGGGCGAGCGTTACCCCGGAAAACCGCCCCGCCTGCGCCATTCATTTTGATACGGGCATCAATCGGCTGGGATTAACTCCAGAAGAAACAGCTCAGTTCATCACGGATGACAGTCTGAGAGAAAAACTCCATATCTCGCTGATCATGAGCCACCTTTCCTGTTCGGATGACCCGGAAAACCCCATGAATACTCAACAATTGCGAGATTTCAAGACCATCACCGGGTATTTTCCCGGCATCCCGGCAAGTCTTGCCAATTCCGGCGGCATCCTTCTTGGCCCGGACTATCATTTTGACCTTCTGCGGCCCGGTCTGTTATTATTTGGTGGCAACCCTGCGGCCCTGCCCCTGCCGGAAACCATTAAACCAGTCTTTCAAATCACAGGTCAAATCCTGCAAATCCGAACACTCACCCCCGGTCAGGCCGTTGGTTACGGGGCTACGTGGATTGCGGACAAGCCCTGCCATATTGCGACCATAAATATTGGCTATGCCGATGGTTATCTGCAGAAATTCAACAATTGCGGCTGGGTTTATGCCAAAGCAACCAAACTGCCCGTTGTTGGCCGCGTGTCCATGGATATGATCACCGTTGACGTGACGGATATAGAAATCAACGCCGGAGATGATATAGAGCTTTTTGGCGAACATATAACACTTGAAATGGCGGCGGAAGTCTCTACCCTAAGCCAATATGAAATTCTGACCGGGGTCGGGGCCAGATACCAACGAATATATAAAATGAAAAATTAGGGATTTATATGAATTTTCTTGCCGTCATCGGACGGATTGTATTCAGTTTTTTACAAGCTACGGGCCGATTGGGGATTTTTGCGACCACCGCCATATCTCACATGTTTTCCCCGCCGTTTTATTTCAGATCACTGCTGAAACAAATGATGACTATTGGTTATTATTCTCTGCCCGTGGTTGGGCTGACAACGCTGTTTACCGGGGCGGCCTTGGCGCTTAATATTTATGAAGGCGGATCGCGGTTTAATGCGGAAAGCGCCCTGCCCAGCATTGTTCTGATTGGTATGGTTCGGGAATTGGGACCTGTTCTATGCGGATTGATTGTTGCGGGCCGGGTCAGTGCTTCTATGGCTGCGGAACTTGGCACCATGCGCGTAACCGAACAGATTGACGCCATGGTCACCTTATCCACAGACCCCTTTAAATATCTGATCGCGCCGCGAATTATTGCCACCACTATTATGATGCCTTTCATGCTGGTTATCGTAGCGGATTCCATCGGCGTATTAGGCGGCTTCCTGATTGCCACGGGCAAGCTGGGGTTTAATCCGGGCAATTACATGACCACAACCATGGATTTCCTGGAAGCGGTAGATGTTTATGCCAGCCTGAGCAAAGCGGCGGTCTTTGGTTTCTTTATCTCTCTAATGGGCTGTTATCATGGCTATTACAGCAAAGGCGGCGCACAGGGTGTGGGCATTGCCACCACCAACGCGGTGGTTTCCGCCTGTATGCTCATTCTTTTAACAAATTACATGGTAACGGAGATGTTTTTCTCATCATGACGGACACCCCAAAAATCAGCATAAAAGGTCTCCATAAACAATTTGGTCCCAAAGTCGTTCTCGACAGCGTTGACCTTGATGTTATGCCGGGCGAATCCATGGTTATCATTGGTGGCTCTGGCTCCGGAAAATCAGTGACCCTGAAATGTATTCTCGGTCTGCTGCATCCGGACGGTGGCAGCATCAAAGTGGACGGCGAAGAAACCGTTGGCCTGCGCGGTAAAGACCGTAAAAGACTACAACGGAAATTCGGCATGTTGTTTCAGGGCGGTGCCTTGTTTGACAGCATTCCAGTTTGGGAGAATATCGCCTTTGGTTTAATGGCAGAAGGCAAGGCAACCCGCAAGGAAGCCATGGACATCGCTATCGAAAACCTGCGCAGTGTGGGACTTAGCCCGGATGTGGCAAAATTAAACCCCTCTGAGCTGTCCGGCGGCATGCAAAAACGCGTCGGGCTGGCCCGCGCCATTGCCAACAAACCGGAAATTATTTTTTTTGATGAACCCACAACTGGCCTTGATCCGATTATGGCCGATGTGATCAATGAATTGATCGTTGACCGGGTGAAAGAAATGGGCGTCACCGCCCTGACCATCACCCATGATATGTCCAGCGTCCGAAAAATTGCCGACAAGGTGGCCATGATCTATAATGGTAACATCATCTGGACAGGCCCACGCAGTGGGATTGACAATAGTGGTAATGCCTATGTGGAGCAATTCATCCACGGCAAAGCCGAAGGCCCCATTCAGATGGATGTTCTAAAGGCATAAAAAATGGCAAAAGCACGAAAAACATTCGTCTGTCAATCCTGTGGCGTAACCACGGGGAAATGGGCCGGACAATGTGAAGCCTGTAATGAATGGAACAGCCTTGTCGAAGAACAGGATGTGACCCATCCGACAGGCCTTGGCAAGGGCGCGCCTCATCAAGCCAAAGGCCGCCTCATCCTGCTGAGTGATCTGGAAGGTGAAGATGCCCCGCCACCGCGCATGATCTCTGGCATCAGTGAATTTGACCGGGCGTGTGGCGGAGGACTGGTGCCCGGTTCCGCCATATTGATCGGCGGAGATCCTGGCATTGGCAAATCTACAATCCTGCTTCAAGCCGTGGGCAAGCTGGCAGATAACGGCATTAAAACCATCTATACTTCCGGAGAAGAATCTATTTCTCAGGTCCGTATGCGGGCCAAACGGTTGGGACTGAGCAAATGTCCGGTAAGGCTGGGTGCGGAAACCAACCTGCGTGATATT
>JAESPY010000054.1 GCA_016765435.1 Emcibacter sp. | reverse complement strand
TTTCAGAGATTGCTGTCGATAAGATCGGCTATTTCCGGCAAAATCCGCTGGGCTTTTTTATTTCCACCATGATGGCCGGGGCCTATGTGGGGATTGGCCTTATTCTTATCATGACCCTTGGCAATGATGCCGATCCCGCTTCTCAGAAATTGATTATGGGGTGTTTTTTTGGCATTACCCTGACCCTGATTGTCTTTGCCGGAGCCGAGCTTTTTTCCGGTCATACCATGTATATGACGTTTGGCTTTTTCTATGGCAAGGTCGGCGTCTTTGCCGTACTCAAAGATTGGATTATCTGCTGGTACGGCAATCTGTTCGGGGCCATGTTGCTGTCGATCCTGTTTGTCACGGGCGGCGGCGGCGGATGGCTTGATGATCCGTCAAGCCTGATTCATGTCACCGCCAGTGCCAAAATGAACAGCAGTATCCCGGAACTTCTGTCCCGGTCGATTATCTGTAACTGGCTCATATGTCTGGCGATCTGGATGTGCGCCAAAACCAAAAGCGATACCGCAAAATGCCTGCTTATTTTCTGGTGCCTGTTTGCCTTTGTCGCCGCCGGGTTTGAGCATGGCATCGCCAATATGACCGTTTTCACCATATCCATCATGGGCAATCACCCCGACAGCGTTACCCTGATGGGCGGAATATACAATCTGGCTTGGGTTTCTGTGGGCAATATTATTGGCGGGGCGGGGTTCATCGGGGTTGCCTATTACCTGACGTCCAATTCCCTCTTTGGCGACAAGGATGTATAAATCGCTCGACATCCCGGCCATAACCTCATAAATAAAAGCAACAGGCCATCAAAATGCGGGTGTGGTTCAATGGTAGAACGAGAGCTTCCCAAGCTTTAGACGAGGGTTCGATTCCCTTCACCCGCTCCATTTTCTGATTGTGTCCGCACCANCCAGCCCCTTGATAAAGAACCACAGCGGCTGCCCGAGGCCATCCTCACTTGAGNCGAAAGCTGAGACGTTTGAACNTTATCCTTGAAGCGCCATCTATCACGTCATAGGTTTCAACTTGAAAGCATCCCGGCCCAATAACAACAGAACCGCCAGAATACCAATCACAAGCCCGACCCANGGTTCAAANAACACCAGGAAAAAAGCCGTNAGCANCATNACNCCTCTTTCCTCCCGNCCCCGTGGCATGGACAAGGCGACGAAAGAACAGGCAAACCCGGTTAATATCAGGGTCAAAACAAGGGCAATAGGCATGAAAGGCCGCAAAAAAGTCACCACGGGCAAAAGTAAGAAAAACACGGGAAGGCCATACATATAATAGGCACTGATCCCCCCAATCAGGCTCTCCATCTTGTCACGGCCTTCTTTCCATCTCTGAATNACAACCACATGCACCCCGGTCCATAAACAGCCCTGTGTNGGGAAGAAAGGAGCCAAAACAGCCATGATGCCATTNCGAATGGCAAGCACCACATGGGATCGNCTAATATTGATATCAATTTTATCATCCGGGCGACTGCTCTCCGCCTCCCTTAACAGGGCAATCCCGGTCAATAAATCTCCAAACAGAATGGTATAGGTGATCANAACAAGGGGGAGCGCCTCCAGATAATANATCAACGGTGGCCAGCCAATGGAAAAAGGCGATATCTTGTCCATCAGATCCCCAATCGGCGGGGTCATTATTCCCCATTCAATTTGAAAAGATATTTCACCCCATAAAACGCCGGCACATCCAGCAAGAATAAATCCTGGCAACAGCCCAAGGCTCGCCACAGCTCTAAGGATTTTGCTTTTTGACTTCATTTTNTGGAACGGGATAGAAAAAGAAAATATCAAACAGGTCACAAGGGCCAACGTCATGGAAACGGGCATGGCCTCAATGGTTTTGAAATCATCGACAAATACCCGTTTGAAGGCCGCAAAGGCCGCNCCCAATATAATCCCGGCCTTAAGGGCCGTCGGGATATGAAGGATGAGTTTTTGGCCAAGCCCNGTAATACCCAAAATAAACAGTAAAACCGCCATATCAAGCGACAAGGCCGTCATCATCTGAAACCGCTCAACGGATGTATCATAATTCCCCAGAACAAANGCCAGTGCGATGGGCAACGCCGGTGTGACCCACCCCGGTGAGAAGGGCTCCCCAAAAAGAACGACNTGAGACGCAATAAGAATAGTATGAAACATGGAAATGGTAACGGCTTCCTCAAACGTCAGCCCGAATGCCGTGCTCAACAGGGGAACAAGCGCCAGCCCCGTGGCCGCCGCCACCACNAGNCCCTGTNCCAGTTCAGGCCATTCTATCCTCATATGAAGCACGGGGAGACGNGCCGTNAAAGGNCCCCATTTTATCCCCTTTGGNAGAGNTTTNNCNTTTGGAGGCTCATCCTCAAGCTGCATCCTTCNCATCCTTTTTTNNNCAGAAGTATAGCCGAAGTTATCAAAGATAACAGACATATCANCCGNANCNTNCNAAGNCGNCGTCTTCTGGATTTTTTTCTTCCTGANNGAAAGNTTGTTAATAAATTGTTTTTCCTCACATGATATTACGNNAATCAATGAAGAANCTCTTTTTAAAAAGAGNTCNATTNAGGCAGAACAAAAAGATTGAAACCAATTAATTATGGATTTCACCAGTANAAAAATTCTTATCGTGGACGATGATGTCTATGTTGCAAANATAATGAGNTCCATTCTGGAGTCCTTTGAAGTCGNACAGGTGCATCTNGCCAGNACATATGACGANGCCACCNGCATNTTAAACACCCGTAAATTTNACTGTATCTTCATTGATAANATGATGACGACCCCAAACGGGCTGGAGCTCACCAAATACATCCGCCATCTGGATGATGAAGAAATCCGGGCCGTCCCCATCATCCTCTATACCGCCTTTACCGGGCTTCAATCCATCATTCAGGCAAGGGATGCGGGCGTAACGGAAATATTGAGCAAACCNGTTTCCCCGGAACAAATACTCGACAAAATGGGCAACGCGCTTTTCAAACAACGGAATTTCATCAATACGGAAGTCTATTCCGGCCCCGACCGAAGACGCCGGATTCGNGATTATGAGGGGACCGAGGATCGACGACANGTAGGNATTCCCCTACCCNCANNAAATGACNTAACCANTNNTGACCAAAAAGGGGATGATTAAATGTCCACCCGTAAATTTACCCCGAAACAACAACAAATGCTTCTTAAGGCCCAAAAAGTCATTGAGGACGCCAGTNAGGATTATGTTGAAATATTAACACAACATATTCANGCGTTACAGGAGGCNNTAAAGTCTGAAAATACGGCAGAAGCAGTCCAAATTTGCTATCTCATNCAAACGCAGGCCGGAACCTTTGGCTGGCCCCTTGCCGGTGAANTNTCNGGCTGGTTTAAAAGAATTCTGAAAACCCAAAAAAAAACCGGGCTCAATCCGACCGTCAGCANNCTCTTCTGTCAGAGCTTTACCTCAATTATACAAAATNAGCTGAAGAACGAATCCGACGATGCCGTCAAACTNCTCATGCATATTGAATGCGTNCTGAAAACAGAAGGCATTCGCTAGACCATAATAGGAAAGGAAAGTGGGGCGAGTGACCGGGATTGAACCGGCGACTTCCAGAATCACAATCTGGCGCTCTAACCAACTGAGCTACACCCGCCACAGAACTTTAAGTGTCGCCCTTTTACGTCCAGTTCTCCGTAGCGTCAAGAGAAGAATTTGCCTTTTTTACTTATCCCGTCNNCCGGATCAAAATTCANCCGTTTTAACCTCTGTTTAATTCNGGNTTTAATGNCGNGATCAAAAGTCATTTATCATATGCNTAATTTTTAANCATTTGNTGCCTATTTTTTAATCATTTACTGTTGTTTAACAGGCNAAAATAGCTTGTTAGCCNTGAATCTCCAAAGATTCAGGGCTTCCTTGNAATTGGCATGAAAAATGCTTTATAACATCATGTAAATAGCAANCGGAATTTCAGATTNAACAAGCTCAAGGTGNCCCAAACGTTATGAAAAAAATTGAAGCAATTATCAAACCCTTTAAACTCGATGAAGTCAAAGAAGCCCTGCATGAAGTTGGCCTGTCGGGGATCACTGTTACCGAAGCCAAAGGTTTTGGTCGCCAAAAAGGACATACCGAGNTATANAGGGGNGCAGAATATGTGGTCGACTTCTTGCCCAAGGTAAAAATTGAAATCGTGCTGAGCGATGACCTTGTAGAAGNCGCCATTGAAGCCATTCAAACCGCCGCCAAAACAGGCCGTATCGGCGACGGNAAAATCTTTCTCAGCAATATTGAAGAAGCCATTCGCATTCGGACCGGGGAAACCGGCGACGATGCCATCTAGTTAAAATTAATATACTCTATTCGTTATCTAACCAGTCAGGAAACAAGAAATATGTCAGATATNAACACTGTCCTTGAAATGATTAAAGAAAAAGATATTGCCTTTATCGACCTCCGTTTTACGGACCCNAAGGGGAAATGGCANCATCTTACCATGGACGCCAGCGTCTTTGACGAAGACATGCTGGAAGAAGGCGTTATGTTTGACGGCTCCTCCATCGCGGGNTGGAAAGCCATCAACGACTCAGACATGATTNTGATGCCTGANCCCGGTTATATCACGATGGACCCTTTTATGGACCAACCGACCATGGTTCTTTTCTGTTCCATTGTTGAGCCATCCACCGGCGAAGGTTATGGCCGTGANCCCCGTTCCACCGCCCAGCGCGCCGAAGAATATCTGAAATATACCGGAATTGGTGACACCGCCTATTTCGGACCAGAGCCTGAATTTTTCATGTTTGACGATGTAAGATTCGACGTAAGTTATAACGGCGCCTCCTATTCCCTTGATGATGTGGAAGGCCCTTATAACTCAAACCGTCAGGAAGAATTTGGCAATCCAGGTCATCGCCCCGGCATTAAAGGCGGTTATTTCCCCGTGGCTCCCGTTGATACCTGTTCAAACATTCGCGGTGAAATGGTTACCATCATGAAAGAACTTGGCCTGCCTATGGACAAGCATCACCATGAAGTTGCCCCGTCCCAGCATGAACTCGGCATGATGTTCGGCACATTGGTTCAAACCGGCGACCGGATACAGATCAATAAATATGTCACCCATCAGGTTGCCCATGAACATGGCAAGACCGCAACCTTCATGCCAAAACCGATCGCAGAAGACAATGGCAACGGCATGCATGTTCATCAATCCATCTGGAAAGATGGCGAGCCTCTGTTTGCCGGTAGCGGGTATGCGGACCTGTCCGACATGGCCCTCTATTACATTGGCGGCATCATTAAACATGCCAAGGCCCTGAATGCCTTCACCAATGCCTCCACCAACAGCTACAAGCGTCTGGTGCCAGGATTTGAAGCCCCCGTGCTGCTGGCCTATTCCGCCCGCAACCGGTCAGCCTNCTGTCGTATTCCTTTCAGCACCAGCCCGAAAGGCAAACGTGTTGAAATTCGTTTCCCCGATCCAACCGCAAATCCGTATCTGGCTTTCTCTGCCATGCTGATGGCTGGCCTTGACGGGATCGAAAATAAAATCCACCCCGGCGATGCCATGGACAAAGACCTTTACGCACTGCCTCCGGAAGAATTGAAAGACGTGCCGACCGTTGCGGCCTCCCTTGAGGAAGCATTGGCGGCGTTGGATGTGGACCGTGAATTCCTGAAAAAAGGCGATGTTTTCTCTGATGATCAGATTGATGCCTATATCGCTCTGAAACAAGAAGACATTGACATCGTACGCGTACTGCCTCATCCGGCTGAATTCAAACTTTATTATTCTGTATAATTTTATACAGAATACCCGATGATTANATCCCCGGCCTTCCTGATAAACAGAAGGGCCGGGGCTTTTTTATGCTCTAATTATATGTTCATAAGTCATTTATTAATTTTTTCGGGGCATACTTTGTGCCATAACAACCGGAAGATCTGATNTTTTGACAGATTTCACAAGCTATCAACGTAAAGTAATGGACGAGAATATCAATTCTCAGACCCTGCTTGCAACGGACTATATGAANCACTTCAACGAAGTGCATATGCTTATGGATATGCTGCCCTCAATGCCCGATTGCATAGAGGATATTCGGGAATGGGCCCCGAAAACTTATCAGGATCANTTTAAGGACAGCGTTTTCAANGCCAAAGATCTGGCCGTTAATGCCTATGACCACTCCCCGGATGAATATCGTTTGCCGTTTGAGGAAACNGTTGCCNAGATGGACGACCTGATTTTACAGACCNTCGCCCAAGTAGAAGAACAGATAAGCCGGGACGATATGGCGGAACTTCAAAAAACCATTACTTCATATACGCCCCAAATGATAACTTTGATCGAAAAATGCGGGGCTATTATCAACGGCGAAAAACAGATNACNCANCAGGACAGCATTGATCAGTATTTTGACGNCAATGAAGAAAAANTGGATGGTGAAGANCTGGATCAAAGCACNATTGACGATCTTTTTGGCTAAAGGCTGTCTGTTCTAATTNGAACAAAAGACCCTAGAATCCCTCACAGCAGAAATTAACCAGCCGATCCCGGACTTTCTCCCCCGGGCCTATCTTACAGGCCTTGTGAGACAACAGGCTGATCCGGTGGAGGTGATTGATGGTATGATGCATAACCCCCATCATAAAATGTATATTCCAATAGATATCTTCTTCGCTCAAGCCGGGTTTTATTTTCTGGAAAAACGGAACGAAGCGGTCAAAAACATCCACCTCCTGTTTCAGGACATTATCCATGTCACTGGCCTCTTCCAGATAGGCCCGNGCCAGAAAGCGGATATAGACGGAAAAACCCTTTTCCTCNTCACACAGCCAGAAAATCGACGGCGTCAACATGGCACTGATCAATTCCTTAAGGGTGACATCCCGGCCTTCGGCCTGTGCCTTCTCATCCGCCTCATGCAACAGATGTAACCGTTCATGATTCATCAAGGTCGCCCGGCGCACATATACCGCCTGAAACAATCCCTGTTTCGATCCAAAATAGTAATTCACCGCCGATAGATTAACATCCGCCTGTGCGGTTACGGCCCGAACGGAGACACTTGCGAAACTGCCATTTGCAAATAATTCTTCTGAGACATCCAGAATACGTTCTTTGGCATCCTGCCGGAGCGCCTTTTTTGACTTCATCATTATTATTCTTCTTTTAAGGAAAATACGCNCATGCGCGCCCCGCNNCNCATAACGTTTAAAACATACGTTTAGACCNCTANAAGTGCAAGGTTAATCTCATTCCTCACTTTTTTGANTCTTTTTTTGCGTATCTTTGGTGGGGGGAAGGGTTTTTTTGCCAAATTTTCGTTTGTGATAAACCATGGCCATGGGAATTGTTATGATATACAGCAAACCAACCACGGACATGGTGGCCCATATCTGAGTCACCAGCATCGTGGCGAATATGGCAATGCCCAACAGATAGAATAAAACATGCTGTCGTTTAATACTTAATTTCTTGAAAGAGAATGTCGGCACGCTGCTGACCGTCAATCCGGCAATGACCCCCATATAAATGACACAGAAAACAGGATTTCTGAAAATTGCCATATCAGTCAGAAAATACAGAATCATCGGCCATAATGCCAGCGCCGCCGAGGCAGGGGCGGGAATGCCGGAAAAATAATCCCGCTGTTCTTCNNCATTNATATTTTCATCCGCCGTCATGGTGTTAAAACGCGCCAGCCGNAGAGCCATCGCGGTAGTGAAAACAAGGGCCAGCAACCAGCCGATCNCTTTTATATCTTTCAGAACCCAACTATACATAATCACCGCCGGAGCCACGCCAAAACTGACGATATCGGACAAGGAGTCCAGCTCTGCCCCGAATTTGGAGGTTCCCTTTAACAATCTTGCCATGCGGCCATCCAGCCCGTCAAGAACGCCCGCGACCAGAACCGCCAACACGGCTCCCTCCCATCGGCCCAGAATGGCAAAACGCATGGCCGACATGCCGGCACAAATAGCCAGCACCGTAATGCTATTAGGCACCAGAGAGCGGATGGGAAAAATATGTCGCTTATTCAAATGGGGCATACCAGACTTCCCGGATAATTTTGCTTAACGGATTTCGCCTTCACGGGACCGTTCCTTGGTTTTCTCATTGGCGATGACGGTTTCCCCGGCAACCGCNCGCTGACCAACACANACCATGGCATGAACGCCTTTGGGCAGATAGACATCAACCCGGCTGCCAAAACGAATCAAACCGAATCGTTCCCCGGCTTTATACGCCCGGTCATCTTCCGCCCAGCANANAATTCGCCGGGCAATCAGGCCCGCGATCTGAACAAAGGCATATTCCCGCCCCGACGCGGTTTTCAAAAGCANCGCATGACGTTCGTTATCCACACTGGCTTTTTCCAATGACGCATTAAGGAATTTTCCCGGCGTATAGGCCTGCCGAATGATCGTGCCATCTATGGGAACCCGGTTCACATGGACATCAAAAACATTCATAAAAATGCTNACTCNGCGTNCGGGTTTCATCGCCCAGTTCCAGTTCCTGTGGCGGCACGGCCTCACAAACCGATTGGATAACCCCGTCCGCTGGACTGACGACCAAACCTTCTTTGGTGGGCGTTACCCGTTCCGGGTCGCGGAAGAAATAGGCGCACCAGATGGTCAATATCAGACCCACGACGCCCAAAAGATCCATACCCAACAGATAGAAAAGTACCGTTACGGCACCAAATCCCAATATGAATTTATGGCCTTCTTTGTGAAAATAGCTTAATATTGGTGGTAATTTATCCATGCTTCTGTCCAATTCCGTTTATGATCTACTTGTAATGCAGTCCGTTACAGTCATCAAACCTTTTTATCCGGTTCCTTATTAAATTCATCAAGTTCGGCCAGTTTTTGCATGACCTCTGTCGCTTCTTTCTGCTTCTGCCACATACTATAATAGGCCCCGCGTGACGTCAAAAGCGCGTCATGGGTCCCCCGTTCGATAATCTGCCCCGCCTCCAGCACAATGATCTCATTAGCATTCACAATGGTCGACAGCCGATGGGCAATGACAATGGTGGTCCGGTGCCGGGATATTTCCTCCAGCGCGTTCTGAATGCCCTGTTCCGTGTGACTGTCCAATGCCGATGTGGCCTCATCCAACAGCAATATNGCCGGATTTTTAAGAATCGTGCGGGCAATGGCCACCCGTTGTTTTTCGCCACCGGAAAGTTTCAGCCCCCGTTCCCCGACTTCNCTGTCATATTGATCGGGAAGGTCGGTGACAAATTTATGGATTTGCGCATGTTCNGCGGCGGCCACCACCTCCGCATCGGTGGCATCGGGCCGACCGTAACGGATGTTATAACGGATCGTGTCGTTAAACAGCACCGTATCTTGCGGCACGACACCAATCTGACGGCGCAGGCTTTTCTGGGTGATCTGGCTGATATCCTGTCCGTCAATGAGAATACGACCCTGTGTCACATCATAAAAACGGAATAATATCCGGGAAATGGTGGATTTTCCNGCACCACTTGCCCCNACGATCGCCGTGGTGGTTCCGGCGGCAACCTTAAAAGATATATTNTTCANAATCGGGCGGTTTTCGGCATAATGAAANGANACATTGTCAAATTCCACTTCGCCGCCGCTGATCTCCANCGGNCCNGCCGCCGGNATATCCGTAACATCCGATTCCGTCCNGATCATGGAGAACATNTTTTCCATATCCACAAGNGACTGCTTGATNTCCCGATAGACCATNCCCAGGAAATTAAGCGGCATATAAATCTGGATCANCANAGAATTGACCAAAACAAANTCACCGATGGTAAAACGACCGTCCACCACCCCTTGNGCCGCCATCAGCAANACAATCACCANACCCGTNGAGATAATGAGGCTCTGGCCCACATTCAACATGGCCANNGACGTCTGGCTGCGNACAGAAGCCACCTCATATTTCGCCAGCGCCACATCATAGCGNNNGGCNTCATGNTGCTCNTTGGTGAAATATTTTACNGTCTCAAAATTTAACAGGCTGTCAATGGCCTTGGTATTGGCCTCGGCATCCTGTTTGTTCATTTCCCGGCGAAATTTTAACCGCCAGTCCGTCACCATAATGGTATAAAAAATATAGCCGCCCAGACAAATGAAGGTGACAAAAGCATAATAAAANCCAAANTTCGACCAGAAGACAACGGTNATCAATAATATTTCCAGCAGCGTCGGCANAATATTAAACAGCATAAAACGCAGCAGGAAATCAATGCCNCGGGTGCCGCGCTCTATCACNCGGCTCAAGCCNCCGGTTTTACGCTCCATATGAAATTTAAGGGANAACGCATGCAAATGCCGAAAAGTTCGNAGCGCAATCTTTCGCATGGCATTCTGACCAACGGCGGCAAAAACCGCGTCTCTTATCTGACCAAAAAACAGACTNAGCACCCGCGCCAAGCCATAGCCNAGGATCACCGCCATGGGAAAAACCATGACAACCGTNTTCATATCCGGTTGAAATCCGGGGGTCAGGGCATCCACCGCNTCCTTGAATAAAAACGGCACATAAATCCCGATTATCTTTGCCATAACCAGAAANANGACCGCCANAACAACCCGTACCTTTAAGTCCCACCGCCCTTTCATCCACACGAAAGGCAATAGAGTTTTTATGGTCTGCCAGTGATNCTCATGGTCATTTTTTTCGCTCTCGTCCTCGAACGAATCGTGTGATGGCTTGTGATGGGCCACAATTTCTCCCTGTCTGAAAAGGTCCTGTTGGTATCANTATACTGATATGGGGCGTATTTACAGTATTTTAAGGCTCTCGACATATTATTCAAGTCTGGCAAACNTCTCATTCATCNGGAAAAAATGTGCCCCAAACAAAAGCAAAAGACGATCCTAANGNNGCATATCTGATCNATANCNGGCCTTTACNGGACAGNATCGAACAGNAAGNCCCCCANAAGGGNNTTGATNTCCCGTCCNGCTTTAGCTTCCTCTGGCACAATATAAAATTTTCCGGCCANCTGTNACAGGCCGNANAAGACGATCTATTTTCCGTGGATTTGNTGGCNNACCTCGGCCATATTCCCTTCAGNGCNGAAAATAANNCCCACAGACAAAAGCTTNTNGCCGACTTCACCCCCCGNTTCAGNACCGGAGACTATAGCNTGTCNAAAAACAGCCAGATAAAAAAGANATTACAAACCGATTTTTCCGGNCCCCTGAATGCCAAACGTCTGATAGAGGTCATCACCTATGTCCTTCTGGACCAGNANGACGAGCTTAAATCTGNACAGGCGGAAATCNCGGGATAGATCATTCANNAACNGGNGTTGTCGGNAGGNCGAANTTCTGNCCCGGATAAATCAGATCAGGGTCCTTAATCAAATCTTTGTTAGCCCCGA
Source organism: Emcibacter sp. (assembly GCA_016765435.1). Lineage (GTDB taxonomy): Bacteria > Pseudomonadota > Alphaproteobacteria > Sphingomonadales > Emcibacteraceae > Paremcibacter. The sequence continues at coordinate 20,497 of JAESPY010000054.1, read as the reverse complement.
AAATCAGCGTATAATGAAAGCCCGATCCATAAAGTCTCCGGGCAATATGCCACAGACTGTTCCCCGGGCGCACAATCACCTCGCCCTTGGCCTTGCTGTTGTCAATCTCCGTGCCGCGTGTGAAAGGCTGTTCAATACGCACCTCCACATCATCGCCTTCCAGCAATTGATCAATACGGATGATATGTTCTGCAAAATCCAGTTCCCGAACAAAAGAATGAGACCAAATCCCGTCCTCGGACGACGTCACCTCGGCCAAATAGCCATTGTCCAGATAAATTCTCACCCGGGTATTTTTCGCCGCAGTGCCGGAAATAATCGCATTTGAATTTGCATCATAATCCAGACTGTCCAGAGATAATCCCTTGGCAAGTTCAGAAAAATTCACCAGCCGGGGTTTTTGCAGAACCCGCGTCGGGCCACCCCCCATACGGGGGCTTAAGATGGCGATAACCCCATTTGTCTCATCTTCATTAAACCGTCCCTCATCCCGTTCCGGGACCGCAACGATCACCACGTCACTGGAATATACCTCGAACTGTCCGGGCATGGTTGATTTCAGGCTCAGCTCTGTCGGGCCGCTGGGCAACGGATCATCATATAACAAGACCCATTCCCCATTGCGGTCTGCCACCGCAGAACCAATGACCTTGTCATGCGCATAAATACTAATATCGCTGTTGGGTTCCGCCCGTCCGGCAATAACGCCTGTTCCATTGCGGCTGATCCGCACGATGTCAAAGCTGTGCAAAATGGAGGATATCCTGTCCGGGACCTGCGCCTGTTGCAAAGGGTCTGCCGATGGCACGGCTTCTTCTACAGAGAGCGCCTCCAAAGGCTCCGATGTGAAAAAATCGCTCCCGCCATCTTCGGCAAAAAACAATATCCAAACAACGGCAGCAACCGCCACGAGAGTCAGTGATGTGATGCTTACTTTCAAGGCCCAGTTTGAACTGTTTTTATCCCTTTTCAAGGGCGTTTTTAAATGCTGTTCTGTCAACTACTTACCAAATCCATTTAAGAAAGCGCACAGGTTATATACTGCATACCATGAGGAATGTCAGTATCATTTTATTTTCAGCCGTGCTGACATAATATTTTTGTTAACACAGTTGCCATATTAAGATGCCATAGATAAAGTAAGAAATTGTCAAAACTATGACCGCAGACACGCGCTGGTCGGACAATTTTTCAGAAACAGCCCATAATGAAAAGGATAAAGTCTTCACATGGCCCATATCAAATCTCTGTGCGTTTATTGCGGCTCCCGGATGGGCAAAAACAGCCATTTTAAGAAACTGGCCGAAAATTTTGGCACTATCCTTGCCCGTGAAAATATCCGTCTGGTCTATGGCGGCGGAAATATAGGCCTTATGGGAATCATTGCCAACAAAGTTATGGAACAGGGTGGCAAAGTCACCGGAATCATCCCCGGCCATCTGGACGAAGAAGAAGCCGGCTGGAAAGAAGCCACCGATTTTTTCGTGGTCGATAACATGCATGAGCGCAAACGGATGATGTTTGACCATTCCGATGCCTTTATCGCCCTGCCCGGCAGNATTGGCACATTGGATGAAACCATCGAGGTCATTACCTGGAAACAATTGCGCCTGCATGATAAGCCCATCGTCATTGTCAATGTGGATGGCTATTGGCAATCCCTGCTCGCCCTGATTGATAATTTCATTGAACAGGAATTCACCAGCCCCGAGGTTCGAAAGCTGTTTNATGTGGTTGAAACCGTGGAAGATGTGGTCCCCCTGCTGAAATCACTGCCCGAAATTGAACAGATCACAAAAAACACCCTTATTTAAGCAGATTCTTTTGTTTCTGCCCTTCACATCACGGGTCAGCAATGATAGTTTGCGCCCATGTTTATCACGAACAACAAAGGTGTAAAAACCTTCCCATGGTGTAAAAACCTCTCTCACACTGGCACCGTATTTCAGTGCCGCTATATTTTAAAGGTTCATAATGGCTAAAATCAAAGTAGAAAATCCTGTCGTCGAACTGGACGGCGATGAAATGACACGTATCATCTGGGCATGGATCAAAGACAAACTGATCCNTCCTTACCTTGATATTGATCTGAAATATTACGATCTCAGCGTTGAAAAACGGGATGAAACAGATGACCAGATCACCATTGATGCCGCCAATGCCATCATTAAATATGGCGTCGGNGTNAAATGCGCAACCATCACCCCNGACGAAGAACGGGTTAAGGAATTCAACCTTAAACAAATGTGGCGNTCNCCCAATGGNACCATCCGTAATATTCTAGGCGGCACCGTATTCCGCGAGCCAATCATATGTTCCAATGTCCCCCGTCTGGTTCCCGGCTGGACCCATCCGATTGTTATTGGACGTCATGCGTTCGGTGATCAATATCGNGCCACCGACTTTCTAGTGCCAGGTGCCGGAAAGCTGACCCTTAAATTTGAGCCAGAAGACGGCGGCGAGCCTATCGTACGCGAAGTATTTGACTTCCCAGGCGCNGGTGTTGCCATGGCCATGTACAACCTTGACGAAAGCATCCGTGANTTTGCCCGGGCNTGTATGAATTANGGCNTNAACCGNGGTTGGCCNGTATATTTGAGCACCAAGAACACCATCCTGAAAGCCTATGANGGTCGTTTNAANGATCTGTTCGAAGAAATTTTTGACAANGAATTTTCTGCNAAATTNGCNGAAGCTGGCATCACTTACGAACATCGCCTGATTGATGACATGGTTGCTTGCGCCATGAAATGGAACGGGGAATTCGTCTGGGCCTGTAAAAACTATGATGGCGACGTACAGTCNGACACCGTGGCACANGGCTTTGGCTCTCTNGGCCTNATGANNTCNNTNCTGATGNCTCCCGATGGCTCTGTCGTCGAATCAGAAGCAGCTCATGGCACCGTAACCCGCCATTACCGTATGCATCAGCAGGGTAAAGAAACCTCCACCAACCCCATCGCTTCCATCTTTGCATGGACCGGCGGTCTTACCCATCGTGCCAAGCTTGACGATAACCAAGCGTTGAAAGAGTTTTCCGAAACGCTGGAACGGGTTTGTGTAGAAACCGTTGAAGAAGGTTATATGACCAAAGATCTGGCGCTGTTGGTTGGCCCGGAACAGGCATGGCTTACGTCCAAACAGTTCTTTGATAAAATCGACGAAAACCTGCAAAAAGCTATGGCATAAATTTTAGCCATTTTAAAAATGATCCCGTGCTTTAAGATAAAGGCACGGGATTTTTTTATGGGGCCGCATTCTTCCGCTATTACTATCTGATATATCGTTGTAGGGCGGTATCAGTTGTCTTGCGGAGAAGGGGCCTGACCAAAATCCGCATGGGAAATGCTGCNATAGGATTCTTCAATTCTCTGGCGCAACATGGGATTTTCATTCAAAAGATGATGAAACTCCCGTGCATCCAGAATGAAAAAATGACAGCGTGAAGTCGTAATATAATTGGATTTATATTCTTCCTTTTCCATCAGTGATTTTGCGCCAAAAAAACCACCTTCCTCAAGCACCATTTTCTCCTCACCATTCTTTCGCGCCACCTTGCCCGATACGATCAGATACATTTTATCAGCCAGCTGCCCCTTCACGGCAACAAGGCTGTTTTTTTCCACAACACTAGAGCGCAGATATTTGGCGATGGTCCGGATTAGATTGGCATCCAACCCCTTAAACAACGGAACATTAGCCACCAGCCCCCAACGTATGACAAAATCTCGTTGATGAATTTCATTGGCAAAACCGGAGGCAATAATCCCGATGGGCAGAGCATACATACACACCCCGAAAATCATCACCACCCCACCGAATAAACGGCCTGCCCAGCTCAGAGGAACACTATCCCCATATCCCACTGTGGTCAGAGTGGCCAAGGCCCACCATAGCGCGTCCGGTATGCTTCCAAAGACGTCCGGTTGAATATGCCGCTCCAAATAATACATTATTGTCGCGGCAAAAGATGACAGGCCCAACATAATGATCAATGTGGCAATCAAAGCCCGCCGTTCAGAATAAAGAACGCTACCCAGGGAAGCCAGTGCCGGCGAATAGCGCATTAATTTAAACAAGCGTAATAACCGGAAAATCCGCAACAGACGTAAATCGATGCCAAAAACAAACAACAAAGAAGGCGCAATAGCCAAAAAATCAATGAGCATCAAAGGAGAGATCAAGAAACGAAGACGAAAACCCAGTTTNCCGCCTTCACCAGAATTAGAGCGGTATTCAACACAGACCCAGACACGCAGCATATATTCAACGCAGAATATCAACAGAGAAAAGGCTTCAAAGGCAATCAATTCTGCACGATACTGCTGGGTNATGCCGGGCACCGTTTCCAGCGTAACCGCCACAACATTCAAAATAATAAGACCCACCATAAACCCGTCGAACAGACCCGCTATACGGTTACCGCTCAGGCCCATCTCGATCACTTCAAAAAACTGTCGACGCCATGTTTTCTGTATGTTGTTCACAGGGATANCCCCTTAATATTTACAGTTTCTCCAATAATTCAACGATCGCCAAGATCGCCTGNTCCGCCTGATCCCCATCTGGNCCACCAGCCTGTGCCATATCTGGGCGACCACCGCCACCCTTGCCACCAACCGCTTGCGCTCCGGCCCGTACCAGATCAACCGCATTGACCCGATCTTTCAGATCGTCCGTGACAGCGGTCAACACNCCGGCCTTACCTTCATTCACCGCAATCAGCGCAATGACACCNGAACCGATTTGTGCTTTGGCCTCATCGGCAATGCCGCGCAGATCTCTGGCCTGTACCCCATCCAGAACCCGGCCAATAAATTTAATGTCACCGATGGTTTTGATATCGGAACCGCCCTCTGCTGCACTGCCNCCCATNGCNACTTTCTTGCGNANTTCCGTGATTTNTTTTTCTGCTGCCTTGCGTTCTTCCANCAGNGCGGACANNCGTTCTGTCAACTGGGCGGGNGTTGATTTNATCAGGGCCACGGCCTGTTGCAAATATTGTTCCTGCTGNCGGTTATAATCNGTGGCNGCNTCNCCNGTGACCGCTTCCAGCCGCCGNACACCGGANGCAACCGCNCTTTCCCCNATNATTTTGAANGTGCCAATATCNCCNGTCCGGTTCACATGNATNCCACCACANANNTCTACGGAATATTTGTCATTGCCCATGGAAACCACCCGGACCTCATCGCCGTATTTTTCACCAAACAGGGCCATGGCCCCGGACTCCACAGCCTCNTCCGGGGTCATCAATTGCGTNNTNACNTCGCTGTTCTGCCGGATAATGGCATTAACATCTTTTTCNATGGCGGCCTTTTCATCACTGGTCATGGCTTTGTTATGACTGAAATCAAACCGCANNCGNTCTGCNGCCACCATAGAGCCTTTCTGAGTCACATGATCGCCAAGATGATTGCGCAAGACCGCATGAAGAATATGGGTCACNGAATGATTGGCCCGCACCCGGTCCCGGTGGCGCACATCCACTTTCATATCGACAATATCAGAAACCGTAAATTTGCCCTTGGTTATTTTTGCCATATGAACATGCAATTTCCCCAGCTTCTTCGCCGTATCGGAAATAATCGCCGTGGCACCATCCGCCGTATTTAACGTGCCAATATCCCCGGTTTGCCCACCGGACTCACCATAAAAAGGCGTCTGGTTGGTCAAGATGGCCACCTCGTCCCCCGACATGACCTCGTTTATCTTCTCGCCATCTTTGATGATCGACAGAATTTTACCCTCGGTATGGGTTGTGGCATATCCAAGAAATTCTGTGGCCCCAAAAGCGGCATTGGCTTCGAACCAAACCTCTTCGGTTGCGGCTTCGCCGGAGCCTTTCCATGCGGCACGGGCATCAGATTTCTGTTTTTCCATGGCCGTTTTGAATCCGGCCTCATCAACCGTTAGCCCCTGCGTTCGCAACACATCCTGTGTCAGGTCAAGAGGAAAGCCGTAAGTATCATAAAGCTTGAAAGCCACATCCCCGGCAAGCTCACTCTTGCCCGCCAACTTTTCTACCTCTTCATCCAGCAGTCTGAGGCCCCGTTCCAGTGTTTTCTTGAAACGTAATTCTTCCAGCTTCAAAGTCTCTGTAATCAGAGCTTCCGCCCGCTTCAATTCCGGGAAGGCCTGTGCCATTTCCTGTAACAATGTCGGCACCAGACGGAACATCAACGGTTCCGTGCAACCCAGAAGATGCGCATGACGCATACCCCGGCGCATGATCCGCCGCAAAACATAACCACGGCCCTCATTGGACGGCAGAACCCCATCGGCAATCAAAAAACAAGCAGAACGCAAATGATCGGCAATCACCCGGTGGGAAATATTTTTCACCCCATAAGGTTCCACCCCGCTGAACTGAGCAGATGCCTCAATCAGTTTTTTAAACAGATCAATTTCATAATTGTCATGGGTGCCTTGCAACACGGCCACAATACGTTCCAGTCCCATACCCGTGTCAATACAGGGTTTGGGCAAGGGAAGACGGGTGCCGTCGGCCTGTTGATCATATTGCATGAAAACCAGATTCCAGATTTCCACATACCTATCACCATCTTCATCAGCACTACCGGGCGGACCGCCCATAATATGGTCGCCGTGGTCATAAAATATTTCAGAGCAAGGCCCATAAGGCCCCGTGTCACCCATCGACCAGAAATTATCACTGGTGGCAATACGGATAATACGCTCTTCCGGCAAACCGGAAATTTTCTTCCACAGGTCAAAAGCCTCATCATCCTCATGATAGACCGTCACCAGAAGCCGCGCCGGGTCAAGGCCATATTCCCGTGTCAGCAGAGTCCAGGCATGGTTGATCGCCTGTTCCTTGAAATAATCACCAAAGGAAAAATTGCCCAGCATTTCGAAAAAAGTATGATGGCGCGCCGTATAGCCCACATTGTCCAGATCATTATGTTTGCCCCCGGCCCGAACGCATTTCTGGCTGGAAACCGCCCGCACATAAGATCGGCTTTCTGCGCCAGTAAAAATATTCTTGAACGGCACCATACCGGCATTGGTAAACATCAACGTCGGGTCATTCTGTGGCACCAGAGGTCCGCTGGTGACAAGTTCATGACCCTGCCCGGCAAAATAATCCAGAAATATCTTTCGGATTTCATTTGTGCCCTTCATTTAAACATACCTTTTTCTATCAATATATACTGTGTTTAGAGTTTTAGCGATTGCACCTGTCCCTGTCCAGTTTTGCTTATCTTCAGCGCAAAAAAAAGGACGCCCTAATGGGCGTCCATGGACAGTTGGGATTTTTTGATTTAGATATCAGCTATCATCATCGGACGAACTGCTTGTACTTTTTTTCAGCAGTGCCTTATCCAGAATATCGATGCTTTTGCGAATCTCCAGTTCCAGCTTTTGCGCAAGTTCAGGATTTTCCTGCAGAAACCGCTTGGCATTTTCACGGCCCTGACCAATGCGCTGGCTGTCATAAGAATACCAGGAACCGGATTTTTCCACCACACCAGCCTTCACGCCAAGGTCGATCAATTCGCCGTTCTTGGAAATTCCCTGACCATACATGATATCAAATTCAACCATTTTAAAGGGCGGAGCAACCTTATTCTTCACCACTTTCACCCGCGTCAGATTGCCAACAATCTCTTCTTTTTCCTTGATCGCACCGATACGGCGGATATCCAAACGAACAGAGGCATAAAATTTCAGGGCATTGCCGCCTGATGTGGTCTCCGGACTGCCATACATCACGCCGATCTTCATGCGAATCTGATTGATGAATATCACCATACATTTTGATTTGGCAATGGAACTGGTCAATTTCCGTAAAGCCTGTGACATCAGCCGAGCCTGAAGCCCCACATGAGTATCACCCATTTCACCCTCAAGCTCTGCCCGGGGGACCAATGCGGCCACACTATCAATCACCAATATCTCCACTGCCCCAGATCGGACCAACGTATCGGCAATTTCAAGGGCCTGCTCGCCGGTATCCGGCTGGGAAATCAGAAGCTCATCAATATTCACCCCCAGTGCACCGGCATAAATCGGATCAAGCGCATGTTCTGCATCTACAAAAGCCGCGATCCCACCCAGTTTCTGCACCTCTGCCACCACATGAAGGGCCAGAGTGGTTTTACCGGAACTTTCCGGGCCGTAAATTTCAATGACGCGCCCCCTTGGCAAGCCACCAATACCCAGAGCAATATCAAGACCCAACGAACCTGTGGAAACCGCTTCCACTTCAAGAGCATTGCCCTTGCCGAGTTTCATGATTGAACCTTTGCCGAAAGCCCGTTCGATTTGGCTTAATGCGGCATCCAGTGCCTTTTGTTTATCCATATTTCCGCGTTCCACGATTTTTAATTGTGCTGATGCCATTTTTCTGTTCCTCTATATCCCATAGCCCGTTGAAGGTTTCAATCACAGACATTTGTACACATTTTGTTCTTTTTGGCAAGAACATTTTTAATACATTGAAATATAAAGGAAAATTATATTATTATTCTACTATGTTCTCATAAAAATATTTAAAGAACATCCTCTCATATTTATTTTTGAGAATAGTAATTCTGTGAATTAACTGCTTTCCAGAACTTCTTTTACCTGTTCGGCAAGCTGTTTCAGGCTGAAAGGTTTGGGCAGAAAGTGAAAATCATCTTCGCCCGGTGTTTTCTCAAAAACATCCTCCGCATAGCCGGAGATAAAGATAACCTTTAGCTTCTGATTGGTTTCACGGATTTTACGCACCAGAGTCGGTCCGTCCATAATCGGCATCACCACGTCACTGATCAAAAGATCGAGTTCATCCTCAAGTTCCGCAAACATTTCAAACGCGGCCTCACCGCTGTTGGCCTCATAAACATTATAGCCTTTATTCTTCAAGGCTCTTGAGGCAAACATCCGNACCGCGTCCTCATCCTCGACCAACAGAATAGTGCCTTTTCCGGTCAGATCCCTTGTGGGNTTTTCCGGGACGGGNGGAGCCGGTTCCAGCTCTTCTTTTTTCACATCCTTATAGATGGGCAGGTAAATGCTGAAGGTCGTCCCTTTGCCCACTTCGCTGGTGGGAAAGACAAAACCGCCCGTCTGCTTAACGATACCATAGACCGTTGATAGGCCAAGGCCCGTGCCTTTACCCACTTCCTTGGTGCTGAAAAAAGGTTCGAAAATCTTACCCAAATGTTCCTTGGCAATACCACACCCCGTGTCCTCCACTTCCAACAAGACATATTCATTATAGGGCATGACCTGATACCGCTTGCTCAGGACTTTNGATTCCTCCAGAGAAATATTGCGGGTCCGGATNGAAATCTTACCTTGATTGTCCATGGCGTCCCGGGCATTGACGCAGAGGTTAATAATCACCTGTTCCATCTGCCCCTGATCCACTTTNACATGNCCAATATTGCGNCCATGTTTCATTTCCAGTTCAATATTATCGCCAATCAACCGCCCCAGAAGATTGGACAGTTCCGCCAGNACATCGGTAATGACAAGAACTTTTGGCCGGAGCGTCTGCTGACGNGANAAGGCCAAAAGCTGACGCACAAGATTGGCCGCCCGGTTGGCATTTTGTTTGACCTGAATAATATCAGAGAAGGACTGATCTCCCGGACCGTGCCGCACAAGAAGCAGGTCGCTAAAGCCGATGATGGCCGTCAGAAGATTGTTAAAGTCATGAGCAATCCCGCCCGCCAGCTGTCCCACGGCCTGCATCTTCTGAGACTGGGCAAATTGCAGTTCCAGATTTTTTTGTTCCGTCGTATCAATCAGATATAAAATAGCCACCTTGTCATGNTCNTCAAATTTATTGATCCGGGTAATATAGATATGACCGTGTTTTTCCCCTTTNCCCTTAAAACCGATATCGGCAATGGAACTGGCCTGNCCACTCTCCANCGTCGCTTTAAAGCTGTCATAAAATTCGCCATATTCATCCGGGTCAATGATATGTTTCAGGCTGCGGGTGTTTTTAATATCCAGCTCCTGCACATATTCCCGGAAAATATGGTTCTTCTCCACCACATCGCCCTGTTCTGTCACAATGGCAATACCAATAGGCGATTCNCGGAAAAAACGGTCCAGATTGATATTTTCCATACTGGCATCATTTATGGTGATATCCATCTGACCAGAAAAAACCTGACANNNGNTGGCCTCNGCATCCTGTTGCCCCNTNGCTNTTGCCGTCTGATNCCCCAAAGTNGCCGAAAGCGGTAAAAATTCCAGCAAAACCTCTTCCCCAGATAAAGTCCGCAACTGAATTTGNCCGNTCAACTGTNNNGGNNCAAGGGTACANAAATCCGAAAGAGGCAGGGGTAAGNTTAANTCTTNGGNCGATTNCCCAGTCATCCAATGAAGCAAAATATCATTGGCATAAATGATCTGCCCGGCCGCCGATACGCAGACCAGACCACTGTCNCCACTGTCCAAAAGGAGACCCAGNTGTTCCAGATTAAAGCCGCTGTCTCCCGGAGAAATTTCTTCCGCCAGCAGNCCGGATACGGCACCGGAGAAAATCCAAGTGACATAATCTTCNTGCCCATCCTGCCGGCTTAGGGTCACTTCGACATATTTCTTTTCATCTTCCCCGGAGACAAGCTGTATCACCTGCATATGATCCCCAGCCTTATCCAGAGAAGCAAGGNGGTTTTTAAAACTTTCAACCTCNCCCGCCACCATCAATTCCANAGGCGACAGAATTTCTCTTTTCAGCCCCTCTCTCAGGAAAAGGCGGTACGCCGGATTNCACTGAACCATNTTCCCCTCAAGGGAGGTGATGACCTGAGGCAGCGGTATCCCGGTNTCTGTGCTGTCACTGGNGAGTTCCGGGCNGGTTTGCTGCGCTNCATACAGACATTTCGCCAGAACCCCTGCAGTAAGAACAAGACAGACCGCNGCCAGAGCATAGCCCGGNACAGGAAGCCCCAAAGNCATACCGAATATAACACAGGCCAAAGACANCAGNCNNCCAATACCACCAACGGTAATCAGGAAAGGNTAATCAATTGATTTGGATTGTAACTGCATATTTCTTCATAACTCACTGATCAATGGTTCTAAATTGCCATATTATTCGTCTNATTTCATTTGTTTTTTTATCTCANNCCCAAATTATTCATGATTTTCATTTTTCAATGGGATTATAGCTTGCTGATTCGCCTTTATTAAGGCGCANAATATANCCAACTACNTCGGCCACAGCTTTATAATGATCTTCNTGAATTTCTTCGTNCACCTCNACGGTNGCAAACAAGGCNCGGGCCAGNGGCGGATTNTCAAGAATGGGGANTTTATGCTCNTTCGCCACCTCCCGAATTTTAAGGGCNATATGATCCGCCCCCTTGGCCACCACCATCGGCACNTCCATNGCCCCATGNTCATATTTTANNGCGACCGCATAATGGGTCGGGTTGGTGACCACCACNTCGGCTTCCGGNACCGCTGCCATCATNCGGGTTCTGGCCCGCTCCTGACGAATTTGACGCANACGGGCCTTCACATGAGGGTCGCCGTCCGTCTGTTTCATCTCATCCTTCACTTCCTGCTTGGTCATGCGCATTTTTTTCAAATGCTGGGACTTTTGAAACAGGAAATCAAGTCCGGCAATGACCGCCATGACCGACACAACCCCGCCCAATATGCGCAATACCAACACATAAATCACATCCCCCACATCACTGAGGTCACGGGTCATCATCTGCTCTAGCCGTTCCCGTTCCGGCCAGACCAAAATCAGGATCACACAGCCCACAATGGTGATCTTAATAATGGACTTCACGATTTCAAAGAAATTTTGTGCGGAAAATAAACGCTTGAACCCGGCGAGTGGGGAAATCTTGCTTAATTTCGGCTTGATTTTTTCCGCACTCAATATGGGTTTATGTTGAATCACCGCCCCGAGCAACGCACCCACCATCAGGATAATGATCGGAAGGGTCATATAGTCGAAAACCGTCCCAAAAATATCCGCGCTATACGCCAACAGACCAGGACCATCGATGCTGACGCTATAGGATGTCCCTAGCAAGCCGCCCAAAAGATCCCGAATACCCGCCATACTGGTTTTTGCGGAAATCATAATGATCACCGTCGCTGAAAACAGAATGAACCAATGGCGGACTTCCTGACTCTTGGCCACTTCGCCCTTTTCGTGCGCCTCTTCCAGTTTTTTCGGCGTGGCTTCTTCGGTTTTTTGTGATTCGTCTTGATCGTCTGCCATCAGGGCGCCCTCATGAAAGCCCCAAGGCCACTTTCCATATATTGCAAGAACCAGTTCATGCTTGCGGCCAAAACACTGCCGAGGATCATAAAGCCCGCCGCGATATTCAACGGCATGGCAATGAAAAACACCTGAAGCTGTGGCATCAGACGGGCCAATATGCCCAGCCCAATATTAAAAACCAGACCATAAACGATGAAGGGAGACGCAATCTGCACCCCCAAAAGAAAAGAATTCGCCACGGTATTCACCACAATTTCCGCGAAATTCGCCATCTCCAAATCCGCGCCAACGGGAAACAGGCTATAGCTGTCATACATGGCGGCAATCATCATATGGTGCATATTGGTTACGAAAATCAACACCACTGCCATCAGAGTAAGAAAGGTGGCCATCAGCGCACTTTGCGCGCCCTGTGCCGGATCAAAGGCCTGTGCCATGGCAAGGCCGGTCTGCATGGCGATGATCGTACCCGCCGTGTGGAGCGCGCTCATCAAAAGCCGGATAGCTGACCCGATCAACAACCCGATCAATATCTCAAAGATAATCAGCATCCCCAGCATATAGGGCGATCCGGGCAAGGCCGGAAGGCTCTCGCGAACCAATGAATATATGATAAAAGAAATCGATAACGCCATGACAAGGCGAACCCGCTGTGGAATGGCGGTCTCTCCCAAAGCCGGCATGAGCATCACCATGGCCCCCATGCGGGAAAAGACCAGCAGGAATGCAAATATTTCCGCTGGCATGAGATCAGCCAAGATTGACGATCCGTTCCATTATAAGTCCCATAAAGTCCGCCAGAGACTCGCCCATGAAGGGTAAAAATACAAACAGGGAGATAAAGATCGCGATGATGTTAGGCACGAAGGTCAGGGTCATTTCCTGAATCTGTGTCAGGGCCTGAAACAGAGCAATGGTCAAACCCACAAACAACGCCACCAGCATGATTGGGCCCGCCACTTTTATCAAGACCCATATGCCTTCCTGTGCAATGTCCAATACGTCCGCCCCGTTCATGACGCAATCCTTCCTCAATAATCTTTTTTGGCCTCAATAATCTTTTTTGGCCTGAATAATCTTTTGGCGTGAGTTATATTTTTGGCAGAAAATCCGTTTACAGAAAATTTTTAACAGAAAGCCCTAACTAGATAGGCATTTTGATAATATCCTGATAGGCGGCGATCACTTTGTCCCGCACCGCCACGACCGTTTCAAGGACCATTTCCGCATTTTGCACGGACGTCACCAAATCCACAAGATTGGCATTGCCATTCAGAGCCTCAATACCGGTATTCGCACTGACACTGACAGAATCCGCCGTATTGGTAATGGCCGATTTCAGAACATCGGAAAATGTACTGCCGCCCTGTCCCCCCGCGTCTCCAACGCCGGAAATGCTGCCGATTTTATCTTGNCCGCTGCCNNCGCCCTGANTTTTCAGAACATTGGCATAGGCATTCGCGGCATCCATCGCTTTNATATTCATTATCTCATCCTGNTCATTCTATGGNAAACCNTNCCGTTACCTCAACANATCAAGGGTCCGCATCATCATGCTCTTTGACACCTCAATGGAACTGAGATTCGACTCATAAGTGCGTTGTGACTGTTTCATATCCATGGCCTCGATCAAGCCATTCACATTCGGGGTTTTNATATAACCATTTTCGTCTGCCGCCGGATGACCCGGTTCAAACCGCAAGCCAAAATCTGANTTGTCAAAAGTAACGCTATTAACCNGCACCCGCGTNATGCCCAGCTCGTTATCCATCGCATTGACAAAGGTTACCACCTTACGGCGATAGGGGTCCANNCCCGGTGCCATNGCAACGGAACTGGCGTTGGCCAGATTTTCTGCAATAACCCTCATNCGGGTNCTTTGNGCCTTCATGCCGGCGGCGGAAATCATCATTGCCTTGGATAAATCCATAGGGATCACTCCTTTTATCTCTTTANATCGCGGTGCTTTTCAGCGCTACTTTCGCCCGAGGGCGGTTTTAATCATACCAACATGCTTACGGTACAGGCTTGTCGCNGTGGCATAANNCAATTGTGTTTCAGACATTTTGATCAATTCATCTTCAAGATTGACCGCATTGCCATCCGGCGCACTTATACCGAATTNTGNGTCCTGTATCTTAATTTCGTAATTATTTGCCNGTCCGCCAGCGCCGGACATATGTCCGCTCTGCGTCGCCTNCATCTGCAAGGCNCCGGTNGCNTTCTTNTGGTCCAAATGTGCCGTGAAACTGACTTTCTTCAGATCCTTGGGGACGTACCCCGGTGTNTTGGCGTTGGCAATATTCTGTGCCAGGACCTTTTGCCGTTCCGTGAGCCAGCTCATTTTCTGGCTTAGGGAACTGAAAAGTGAAATAGAATTCAGGTCCATCTTGTTTTATCCTAAATATCTTTTCCCTTCCGNGAATTGATAAAATTTTAGCAGAATACATTCTTGTTGTTAAGCATACACCATAACTTCCCCATTGTGGAGCCGGAAAATTAACAATTTCTTAAGATTATACAACAATATAAGAAANTCAGAATTAACAAATAAACTCAATGTCTTATAATTTAGGCTGACAAAGTGGGGTCGCTGTGATTATTATCATAATGCAAAAAATTATACTTAACCGGATTATGACATTANCCGTGNCCACACANATNAAAAATAGCCGNCAAAAAGCCGTCGCCCTNAAACANAACAGGGGCAGGNCNGATATTCCCCGCATCACNGCCAGTGGNGCNGGCCGGAATGCGGAAAAGATTTTGAAANTTGCTTTTGAAAATNATGTCAAGGTTCGGACAGANGAAGANCTTGTGGAAATCCTNTCNGCCTTTGATGTGGACAGCTATATTCCGCTGGAAGCCCTGCAACCGGTATCGGANATNTTAAGTTACCTCTATAATGAAAATATTCGCCTGAGCAAAGACACGCACAANGCNGANNCCGACCANAGGGAGANGCTGTAATATGGAGACCAGTGCCTATTTCCAGTTTGTCATCGCGTTACTNTTTGTTCTCGCCCTGATTTTACTGCTCGCNTACGGTGCCAAAAGATTCGGNCTNATGGCNCGGGTCACGNTCAATTCGGCAAAAACCAAAGATAAACGGNTGAATATNGTTGAAATNCTGCCCATTGANGCCCGAAGAAANCTCATGNTTATCCGCCGGGACAATGTGGAACATCTNATTATGCTGGGCCTTGACCGGGATCTTGTCATCGAACAGAATATAAAAACACACGCAGGGGAAANCNAAAAGCCATGATGTCTTTTTTCAAAAAATACACCCGCAAGCTTTTTACAGAGCATAAGATCACACTGGCCCTGCTCACCACNTCCCTGACCAGCTTTATGNTGATTNTAAGCAGNCAGACCGTCTTCGGACAGGAATTCTCCCTTAATATGGGNGAAGAAGGNCCCCTGTCNGGCCGNATCGTNCAGCTTCTTATGCTNATGACGGTNTTNAGTCTGGCCCCGGCCATCATCATTGTCGTCACCTCCTTCACCCGGATCGTCATCGTCTTTTCCCTGTTGCGNAGCGCCATGGGAACCCAGCAGACACCNCCCAATGTGGTNTTGATCAGNCTGGCCCTGTTCATGACATCCTTCATCATGGCCCCNACCATGAAAGANGCCTATGACANTGGNATTGCCCCGCTGATTGCCGAACAGATCGCCGAAGATGTGGCCTTTGACAGAACCACGGCCCCCTTTCACGCCTTTATGATGACNCATGTCAGGGAAGNNGANCTTATGCTTTTTCTGGATTTATCAAAGCTTGACCCNCCGCAAACCAAAGCCGATACGCCTTTTCAGATNTTAGTCCCNGCCTTTATCATCAGTGAATTNCGNCGGGCCTTTGAAATNGGCTTTCTGATCTTTGTGCCCTTNATNATNATTGATCTGGTCGTGGCNTCNGTCTTGATGTCCATGGGCATGATGATGTTNCCCCCGGTGATGATTTCCCTGCCTTTTAANTTGATNTTTTTCGTGCTGGTCGATGGCTGGCANCTTATTGCNGGCAGCCTTATCCAAAGCTTTAATCANGGGCCTTCACCNGGATTATAACCCCGGNATATCGGTNAGTATTATGGNGGCNNANACCCCCTCCTATTGTTAAAAANTAACGAANACGACGAATTTNTCAGTNTTTTATCAATGATNATGTTGAGTNAATTANAGTGAGTAGCATGTCAGAGAAACCAAAAGANCATTTNACCACCCGTGAAGCGGCCAAAATTCTGGGCGTCGCGGTCAGNACCATTCAGCTATGGACCAACAATGGTTTGTTGCAGGCTTGGACCACNGGNGGCGGCCATCGNCGCATCACACGCCGTTCGGTGGAAGAAATNCTGCACCAGCANCAGGTNGCCACAGGNGAAGACGANCAACCCCANAAATTATCCATCGTNCTTGTGGAAGATGATGCCCAATCNCTTCTNCTCTATAAAAAACANCTNCNTAACTGGAATAANGACATCAATTTAATCACGGCGCAGGATGGCTATCANGGGCTGATNCANATTGGCCGNACGCTGCCCGATATCATTATTACNGATTTAATGATGCCCAATATTGACGGTTTTCAGATCATTAAAGCGTTAAAAGAAATGCCGGAATTACAGCATAGCCTGATCATTGTTATCACCGGACTTATTGATCCTGAAATCGCGGCCCGTGGCGGGTTGCCGGATGGGGTATCCGTCTTTACCAAACCGGTCGCTTTTGACAGTCTGATCACCCTGCTGAATCAGAAAATATCCTTAGCGACCCCGTCATAAAGTACAATTGCGTAAAATAAAAGAGAACCCCATGTCAACATCCCATGGACCCGATAGCCCGGCCGAAAAATATTCCCCTGATCTCGTTTATCTGGCAGAAAGCGACCTCCCTCTGGCGGTTGAAATAACGGCTATTCTCGAAAAGACGGGCTATGACATACGGAACTTTACGGACACGGATAAACTCTATGCCGCCTGTGGAGAGCAATTGCCCGCCGCAATCATTATGGAGGCTACCGAGACGGGCCTTATTACCGGGTTGAAAAGCAGCCTGCCCAGCTGTCCACCGATCATCCTTCTGATAGAGCAAGACAATATGGCAAACCGTCTTGCTGCCTTGCGGGCGGGAGCCAACCGAATATTCCATAAACCACTGGATATGGAAAGTCTGCTGCATACCCTGAATAGTTTAACCGAACGCAAAGCAACCAGAACCTATCGCATTCTGCTCATTGATGATGACAAGGTCTCGCTTAAATATTATGGCGCCATACTCCAAAAGGCGGGCATGGAGATTGAAACCCTCTCCAACCCTCTGGAGGGCTTGCAACGGCTTGCGGAATTCAAGCCGGATGTGCTGGTTACCGATGTTCACATGCCGGACTGCAGCGGCCCGGAACTGGCACAGGTGATCCGGCTGGATGATAGCTGGGCCATGATGCCCATCATATTTTTATCTTCTGAATCTGACCTTAACCGCCAGTTGAGCGCCATTGATCAGGGCGGCGACAGTTTCCTGAAAAAACCTGTGGATCCAAACCACCTGATCTCGACAGTTACGGCAAAAGCAAAGCGGGCACGGTGGGCCGACCGGCTCAATACAGATTTAAAATCCGCTCTCAGAGAAAGCAAATTCCAGCTGACCACCATGGATGAGCATGACATCGTCAGTATCGCCGATGTCACGGGACGCATCACCAGTGTCAATGATAAATTCTGCGTGATCAGCGGTTATAAGAGATCAGAACTCATAGGGAAAAACCACCGCATCCTGAAATCTGACCGACATCCGCCAGAATTTTATCAAGATCTGTGGCAGACAATTTCCAGCGGAAAGATATGGTCTGGAACCGTTTGCAACCGGAAAAAAGACGGTAGCGAATATTGGGTGAAATCCACGATTGTTCCTTTCCTTAATGACAAGGGAAAGCCCTATAAATATGTATCGGCCCGTACGAATGTTACCCGTCTGCGTAAAAGTGAAGAACGCCTGAACCGCAGCCAATCTTTTGCCAATATCGGCAATTGGGACTGGGATATATCAACCGGGGACCTCTATTGGTCTGATAATATCTGGCAACTCTTTGGCTATGAAAAAAAACCGCCCCAGACAACTTATGAAAATTTTCTGGACGCCATACATCCAGAGGACCGGGGAATTGTCGTCAGCGCCATCTATAACTGCGTACATCATGGGACCGAATATAATATCGAACATCGTGTCCTCTGGCCGGATGGAAGTTCACATTGGGTGCATGAAAGTGGCGATGTGGTCCGGGACAGCAATGGCAAACCCATGAATATGATGGGCGTGGTTCAGGACGTCGATACGCGCAAACGCGCCGAACTTGCCTTGGCAGAACGCGAACGGCAATTGCATGAAGCTCAGGCACTGGCAAATATTGGCAACTGGCAAATAAATTTGACCACGGACGAACGCACATGGTCCGACGAGGTATATCGTATCGGTGGCCTTGAACCCGGCAGTATTGTACCAAATGCTGATTTTTTCTATAGCATTGTCCATCCTGACGATTTGGAACGAGTACGCAAAAATGTAGAACGGACCGAAAAAACTGGCCATCAGGACATTATCTATCGCATTTTAATGCCCGATGAAACAGTGCGCCATGTGCATGATCTGGCCAAGGGAGATATGGATACCGAGGGAAATATGATCATGTTGTCCGGCACCCTACAGGACATCACAGAACGTGTGGAGGCGGAACAAAAACTGTTATTGGCCCGTGAAGAGGCCGAGAAGGCCAACCGCGCCAAGTCCCAGTTTCTCTCCGGCATGTCCCATGAGTTGCGCACCCCCATGAACGCCATCATGGGGTTTGGCCAGCTTCTGAAAATGGAAACCGAACAGCCTTTAAACGAATCCCAACAGGAAAATGTTGATGAGATCATTAAGGCAAGCCATCACCTGCTGGATCTTATCAACGAAGTTCTGGATTTAACGCGAATCGAGGCCGGACATATTGATCTGTCCATTGAGGTCATCGCCTATGCAGAAGTCATCGCCGATGCCCGGCAATTGATTACGCCCTTGGCCCAAAAACGTGGGATCACCATCACGGCAACCCACAATGATATCCCGGTCACATTTGAGCAGTTGGTAGAGAAGCGGGGTGCCCTGCGGGCAGACCGTATCAGACTGAAACAGATATTGCTCAACCTGCTGTCCAATGCGGTTAAATACAATCGGGAAAATGGCAAAATCATCATTGGCTGTGATACCACCAAGGATAAAATAACCCGCATAACCATTACGGATACCGGCGCCGGGTTAGACGCAGACCAGCAGGCCCAGTTATTCAACTCCTTCGTACGACTGGAAAAGGGAAAGTCAGGGGTCGAAGGCACCGGTATTGGTCTGGTGATCACCAAGAATCTCGTTGAACTCATGGGCGGCACCATTGGGGTGGAGAGCCGCCCGAACAAGGGTAGTCATTTTTGGATTGAGTTGCCCAGCGACAACCTTCTCCCGGTGCAAAAAAATATACCCGCCCGTAAAAGCCCCGCTCTCTCCCCCCCCAAAACGGCATTACAACATCAACATACCGTCCTGTATATAGAAGATAATCCCGGCAACCTGCGTCTGGTGAGCCAACTTCTGGAGCAACGACCCAATATCCATATGTGGAGCGCCCAAGAACCGCTTCTGGGGCTTGACCTTGCGGCGGAACATAAACCCGACCTTATTCTTCTGGATATTAACCTGCCGGGAATGAGTGGTTTTGAGGTGCTCAAACATCTCCAAAAACACGAGGCCACATGCCATACCCCCGTCATCGCCATCAGTGCAAATGCCATGCCTCATGATATTAAAAAAGGATTCGACGCGGGCTTTGACGATTATATCACCAAGCCCATTGACGTTCATGCCTTATTACAAGCCATAGAAAAAAAACTACAGGGGAAAGCAACACGTGCAATCAAAGTCTAAAGCCAGCCATAACGATAGGTCCGATTCCCGGAAAGCCCTGATCCTGATTGTTGATGACGAAGCCGCCAATGTCCGGCTTCTGGAAAAAATTCTCGCAACCGGTGGTTATGACAATATTATCAGCACACAGGACCCAACACAGGTTCTCCCCCTGTACCAAAAACATAACTGCGACCTTATTTTGCTGGACCTGGACATGCCGGAATTGGATGGCTACGGCGTGATGGCACAACTCAATGACGCTACAGAGAATAACCCGCCGCCGGTCCTTGTCCTAACCGCGCAGCATATGCAAAGCTACCGCCAACGCGCTTTGGATGCGGGGGC
>JAESPY010000053.1 GCA_016765435.1 Emcibacter sp. | reverse complement strand
CTTGTCCCATATGGACGCCGACGTATCGGCAAGTTATCAGGCATCGGCCACCGCCGCACCGGAAGAGATCGACTATGAAACCGTGACCACCATGGATCAGCTTAACCGCTGGATCAGCGATATTTCGGCGGCCTTTCAAGTGACTATAGATACGGAAACCACATCATTGAACGCCATGCGGGCGAAATTGGTAGGGATTTCCCTGTCGATCACAAGCGGGGTGGCCTGTTATATCCCGCTCAGCCATAAAACAGTGGTGGCCGGAGAACTTGATTTTGGCGATAATAATGCGCCGGAACAATTGCCCATGGATCAGGTCTTGGCGGCGTTGAAGCCTCTGTTGGAAGACCCGGCGATTCTGAAAATCGGTCAGAATATTAAATATGATTATCTGATATTATCCAAGCACGACATTCATATCAGCCCGTTGGATGACACTATGCTGATTTCTTACGCATTGGATGCGGGGGTGAACCGCCATGGCATGGATGATTTAGCCAAATTGCATCTGGACCATGATTGTATTCCGTTCAAGGAAATTTGCGGCACGGGTAAAAATAAAATTACCTTTGATCAGGTGCCTTTGGATAAGGCCACCGACTATGCGGCGGAGGATGCGGACATCACGGGCCGTCTGCACCGCCTGTTAAAACCGCGTCTGGCGGCAGAGGGCATGACAACGGTTTATGAAACATTGGATCGGCCTTTGGTCGGTGTGTTGGCCAATATGGAAAAGGAAGGCATTCTGGTGGACCGGGCGATGCTGCACCGTCTATCCAATGATTTTGCCGAACGGCTCAGTGTGCTGGAAAAAGAAATCCATCAACTGGCAGGTAAAGAATTTAACATTGCGTCCCCGAAACAATTGGGCGAACTCCTGTTTGTTGATATGGGCCTGCCGGGCGGCAAGAAGAATAAAAGCGGTGGTTATGGCACCAATGTGGACGTGATGGAGGGGTTGGCCAATGATGGCCATGTCCTGCCCGCACGGGTTCTGGACTGGCGGCAACTGGCCAAGCTGAAAAGCACTTATACGGATGCGTTGCAAAATGAAATAAATGCCGATACCGGACGGATACATACGTCATATTCGTTGGCGTCGACCACCACGGGCCGTCTGTCTTCCAATGATCCTAATCTGCAGAATATCCCGATCCGAACCGAAGAAGGCCGTAAGATCAGACGGGCTTTCATTCCCAAGGCAGGCCATAAATTCCTAGCGGCGGATTATAGCCAGATTGAATTGCGTCTGTTGGCCCATATTGCTGATCTGGACAGCCTGAAACAGGCCTTCCGGGACGGTATTGATATTCATGCTATGACCGCTTCCGAGGTCTTTGGCGTGCCCATCGAAGGCATGGACCCGATTGTTCGCCGTCAAGCCAAGGCTATTAACTTTGGTATTATTTACGGCATCAGCGCTTTTGGTCTTGCCCGGCAATTGGGTATTGGTAACGCGGAGGCCAAACAGTTCATTGAGACCTATTTCGAACGTTTCCCCGGTATCCGNACCTATATGGAAGAAACCAAGGACTTTTGCCGCAAACATGGCTACGTCGAAACCATCTTTGGCCGTCGCTGTCATATTTCCAGCATCAATGACAAGAATGGTATGCGTCGGTCCTTTGGCGAACGGGCGGCAATCAATGCACCCATACAGGGGGCTGCTGCCGATGTGATCCGCCGGGCCATGATCCAAATGCCAGAGGCTTTGAGGTCGGCAGGGTTAGAGGCCAAGATGTTGCTTCAAGTCCACGATGAATTGGTATTTGAGGTGCCGGAAGATCAGATGGACCAAACCATTCCGGTGGTCAAGGCGGTGATGGAAGGGGCGGCGTTGCCTGCCATTGAAATTTCGGTCCCGCTAACGGTTGATTGCGGCGTTGGCAACAATTGGGATGAGGCCCATTAAAATCGAAATGTAAAAATCAGGATATAAAAAAAGGCGGTCATTGATGTGACCGCCTTTTTATTGAGAATTTTGATATTTAGAAGTTCATGGTTGCCTGAAGGGTCACTGTACGGCCCCGGCTCATGAAGTTATAATTGGCAACGGCACCGAATGTAGACCCGGACAAGGGCGCATCAGCAGCAAATAATTTGACCTTTTTATCCGTTAGGTTACCGCCAAGAACAGCCAATTCCCAACCGTCATCACTGGCCAGTGAAATACGCGCATTAANGGTNGCGTANCCNGGCTGGACCAGTTTTGGATCAAGTTGGGGNGAGGCATGATAGGAACTGGTATAGAAGACATTGGCNGAAGTATTCAGNGTNAATTCAGAGCTGATATNATAAAAATGATTAAAGCCGAATGTTCCCTGNAAATCNGATACCAGCTGCTGTGTCAGGCCGCTATAGTCACANTCGCCATTNGCCGCCGATGGNCCGTTGGGGACTTGGCCAAAGTAGCACTGACCATTNACATAATCTTTAAATTGAAAATCCGTATAGGCCATTGACGCATGGAGGGTTAGGCTTTCNGAGGCCTGCCAGCGNCCNTCNACTTCAAACCCGAGAACTTCGGCTTTGGCCGCGTTGCCGACGTTAAAGCCGAGAGCACCGTCAAAAATTGAGACCTGAAGGTCGCTGAATTTAGTGAAGAAACCCGCAAAATTAACTTCNGCGGCACCATCNGCNAAAATCAGTTTGCCGCCAATTTCATAGTTGGTGGCATTTTCATCTTCAAATTCGAAAGCTTCTTCCATGGTTGCTTCCCGNCCCCGGTTATTAGCCCGGAAGTCAAAGCCGCCTGATTTGCTGCCCTTGACCCAACTGGCATAAACCATGGCATCNTCGGAAATATCATAGATCAGTTTAATGTCAGGTGAAAATTTGGTTTCTGAACGGCTGCCTGAAACCGGATGGGTCCCATTCAGGAATTGTTTGCCCGCAAAGCTCCCGCCATAAGCAGCGGCCAAAGCAGCGGCTGTTGNCGGNCCNGCAATAGGGCCAAGACTTTCGGTTAAGATNGAGTCNAGAACACTTGCAAAGTTGCTNCCGGCCGCATTATCGGTTCCAATATCAAAGACAAAGCCATAGAAATCCGGGGCCAATAGTCTGGCACCGCTCAGGGCTGATCCGTCAAGATTGGTAACCGTTAAATTACGTGACCCGTCTTTCTTTTCATGGGTTAATCGTCCGCCAAGTTGCAGGGTCAGGTCATCTGTCACATGCCAGGATACTTGGGCAAATGCGGAATATACGCTAGCATCTACTTTTGCATTCCGGGGGCCTTTGGTGCCAGCAAAAAGATCGCCAGCTCCGGCGATGCCCAATGCGCCAAAGAGAGGCGCGAAGGGCGCCAATGCGGAGCTTCCATTTAGCAGGGGCTTCAAAACAGATGTATCGCTTATCTCAATAGCATCCTGATATNCATGATTAGTTGTCTGGAAATAGGCACCAAGNATATAATCAACCGTTTCGCCGCCGGGGGATGTCAGGCGAATTTCCTGTGAAAATTGTTCAAATTGCTCTGAAAGGGGCAGGGTAAAAACATCGCCGCCCGTATAGTCACAATCGCAATTGTCATCAAAACTGAAATCTGAATAACCGGATGTGGAGGTTAGGATATGNTCGCCGAGTTGCCANTCCAGTGTCAGGACAATTTCGGTCTGTTTATTGTTGCTGAAATCACCATTGGCATGACGNTTGCCGTCCAGTACATTGTTNAATACAGAGGAATCCTGACCAAAAAGAGTAAGGATTTCTGAGTATTTGAGGCCGGGAATTGGATTAGGTAATCCTGTNACNGGGTCGANGGCAGGGGCGGCNATTTCGCCGTCAATCTCGATNTTNCGNCCAACNACATCAAATTCACTGCGTTCCACTTTCAGGGTTGCGGTGAANTTNTCNGACAGGTCCATTTCCACGGTGCCGCGAAGGGTCCAGTCNTCCTGACTTGGCTCCATGCCGCCAANGGTCANATTTTCGATATAGCCNTCAAGNTCATGGTANCGNCCNGCAACNCGGNCACGNACCTTNTCNGAAATNGGNCCGGACAGGACAAGGGTNGCTTCTTTTTCATTATCGACGGGTTCGAATGAAACGCTGACCGATCCTTCNAATTCTTCTGTCGGTTTTGCGGTTGTGATGTTTAAGGCACCNGCNACAGAGTTCTTNCCNAANAAAATGGACTGTGGGCCGCGCAGCACTTCGATCCGCGCCAAATCAAGGAANGGGGCGCGGGATTGTTGCGCCCGGCCNTGATGNATGCCATCCACNTAAATACCNACGGATTGCTCAAAGCCCTGATTGTTACCNCTNCCGATGCCGCGAATGAAAACATTGGTCCCGATGCCGCTTTCNGCCATGGTAAAGTTAGGGACAGANAACTGAAGNTCNGCCATCTTGTCGATGGATTGTTTCTTTAAAAAATCTCCGCTGACCACGGAAACTGAGATNGGNACATCTTTNAGGCTTTGTTCNCGATATTGAGAGGTGACAACGATTTCTTCAAGGACGATAGCATCTTCTGCGGCGGCACTGGAGACGGCAAAAAATCCCGCCATCAAGGATGCCGAAACAAGAGCTGAGGTGGTTTTCAGGTATTTATTTCTGTACATGGTTTTCTCCCTAGAGTGATTATTGATTGGCACGTAACAGCATATGAATAAAGACGATNGAGACCATCAAAATGGGAAGGGTCTCGTTTTTTNTTTTTTTATATTGNGACTGCGAAACAGTCTNTATGATCATAGTCTTTAAATATGATGCTGTTTTTGACTATACAGTAAAAAGAAGGGAAATGTAATAGAATATGTACGTTCGTTTTAANTNNTNTCNNGTNAGNCNTGTGGAANGGGAGGATTACCTATTGTTGACGATGACGTCGGAAATCAGTACNTGGGCCTCATGGTGGCCCAGAACTCTGTTGGTGACCAGTTGAAAAGCATCGCCAAGCATGGNNACNTTNANCGGCTGTTTAACATCAAAATAATCATGGGACAACCGACTGGCTTCNATGACATAGGCGCTATTCAGGCGGGGAAGATATTTNCGGGCCNTGGCTTGTTTCTCGTCGTCGGTTACTTTGACCAGCATGGTAATGGTCATAGTGCCCTTTGGCCGNCCCNTGTGATACATGGTGACGGTAAAGGGGGGGACTTTAACATAGCTTTCTTTCGTTTCTTCTCCGGTGTCCTTAGGGGCCTCAGAGGCATTCGCCAGTCCAGACAAGGAGAGCGCANACATGTTAACATTAATGCCAGAAGACATGTTCTTATCATAAAGCCAGNCATATTTATTGTNATCCTTTATTCGTTATATGTGATGTTCGTTATATGTGAAATCTATAACAAGAAAGTCATTATTTGGTTAATGGAGATTTCGCAATTTGCAACGTNTTTTGCAAATNACATAAATATTTTCTACATTTTGCAACAAAAGGATGNNNGGGTTTTGGTNNNATCGNGTGNNAAGCCTTTGTTTCTGCCAAATNTNAGANTTGGCACGNTCNATGCATAGTNTGAAGTGCCTCTGGAGCAGGGGCGGAGAGAAGCTATATCCGACCCCCAACGGAAACTGATGACCTTCGCCAACTCTGATCTTCATTCGATGAAGTGGAGTTAGGCGGCCGCGTAGAGTATTGGTCGCCTCCTCATCGNGTTTGAGTATGCTGAGGTGTTTCTTTAGTATTGTGAGTATCAGAAGAAATAAAATAGTAAGCTTACTAAGATGCCCCTTGTTNTCAACGGGCATCTTTTTTATGCNNGNTTTTTGGNCCNATGTTTTATTTCTGATGTTTATTAAAGCAGNANGGCCTCTGGGTCCACATNCGTAAAGAGAGCNAATCTTTGCAANCCNGCCCGNTAATTGGNCAGTTGGCTCAATTGTTGGGGNGAAACCGTNCCTTTTTTCAATTCNGCATCTTTCAGAATTTNTGCCTTNACGGGATCATAGGTCAGAGACCGGAAGGCNCGCTGNATGGTTTCCAGTGCCNTATNCAGNTGNGCGCTGACGAATTNNGCTTCTTTTTTTGATCTGAGNGAGAAGGCGGTTAAAAGNTCAAGCCCAAAGACGCCGCCCANATTNTCGGGGTCGGTNCCAAGNGAGGCATCCCCGATGGTGCTGAGTTTTTCTTTGGGCAGAATTTTNGAGGGNTGCACGCCAAGCTTGACCAGTGCGTCNCGNCCNTNTTTGCCCGCCAGAATATCNATGGTNGAGCCGTTGCGGCTTTCAATTTTAAGGGCCTGCCCTTTATTGTCATCGGTTGATAGGACAGAGACNGCTTCGATGAAACGGTAAGACACTTTGCGGATTTTGGCCGCCAGATCTTTGAAATCATCGCCTTCCTCNATGGTNACNTTTNNNGCGCGACCNCCATTGACGGAAATATAGAAATGATCNCCGGCCCGGAGTGATGTCTGGGTTTCGAGATCGNGGGTNTCTTTATTGGTTGATCAGTCCGGTTGGCAGCCCCAGTTTGGTCAGGACCGATGTGCCGGACGCTGAAAAGGCAAGGGAAGAACTGCCGTTATAACCTGTAACGCCACCGAACTGCCGGATAAAATCCGCTGTGCCTGTGGTAGTATCAATTTTGGCGACAAAGCCATCGGTGGTTCCGGTTTTAGCTGTGCCGGGTAGTGTGCCGCTGGTTTTCCCGGCGACATAAACCGCTCCATTTTGTACGGTTAGACCTTCTATACGGTCGGTGCCAGATGAACCAAGAAAATGGGTAAATGTGGCACTGATCGAGCCACCGTTGTCGCTGAGTTTGGTGATGAAGCCATCGGCGCCGCCGCTATGGGCGCTGGTCACTGTACCGCCGGATAACGAGCCATTAAAAGAAGTGCCCGCCACATATATATCGCCAGCATCATCAACGGTAATATCCGCTATGCGTCCGCCGCCCAGATCGCCCAGATCATAGGACGCCAGTTGGTTGGTCAGGTCCGTGGCATCAAGTTTGCGAATGATAACCCGTCCGTCTTCCCGGGACGCCACCAGAATATTGCCGTCTCCGGCAATGGCAACCGCCTCGCCGAATTCCGTCCCAACCCCGCCGATTTGAGTGGATGCGTCAAGACTGCCGTCAACTCCGCTGAGGCGGGTGACAAAAATATCGGCACCGCCCCCGTGGCTGGTGGTGGCATTCAGGTTTCCCGATATGGATCCGGTGACAATTACATCGCCGTTGGCATCAATGGCAAGGCTGTTGGCTTGATCGGTGGCGGTGGTATCCTGTTGATAGCTCCAGAGTTCCAGACCGCTTGAATCATATTTGGTGACAAAACTGTCCAACCCTTTGAAGACGTCCCCGCTGGTTAGCTCTCCATTCACCTGACCCGCGATGAAAATATTGTCATTACTGTCAACGGCAATATCAAAGGCCTCCGCACGATCCGATGCGCCCAGCAGGCGGCTGAATAATAAATTTCCGGCGGCGTCATATTTGCTCAGGAAGACATCCTGATCTTCTGCCGCATTAACCTGATTGCCGAAATCGCCTTTTGAACTGCCGACCACATAGACATTACCTTGACTATCAACGACAGTGCCACTGGCCTGCGTTTCAAATGTTTCCGGGGCGCTTTTAATTTCATTGCCGTCATCATCGGTCTGTGCTGGCAGGATGCTGTCCCGGTCAGTACCGGCAACCAGATTGGAAAATTCGGTGAGGGGGAGGCTGCTGTCAAGGGCGCGCAGTTTAGTCAATGTCGCGGTTTCGGTCTCCCCGAAGCCGACATCCTTATGAGAACCGGTCACATAGAGGGCGGGTTCGGATGCCTGAGCGGTCAGGGTAACTTTTTCGCCCGAATTGACATCAATTTTCAGGGCAAACTTTCCACTACTGACTTCCTCAACAGTAAATTTTGTTTTGTATTTCCTTATCTCGTTGCCGTCTTCATCGGGGAGGGTAACGCCATTAATCTGTTGATTGATGAAGGACACCAGATTGGTCAGATTAAGCGGATCTGTCATTTGGGAGAGATCAATGGTGATGTCATCATTACTCGTAATTTTGTCCAGATTCAGAGTGAAAACTTCATTTCCGGTCAGGCCTGGGATGTTCTGTGTCTTTGAACTGACGGCAAGGGTGGCGCCGGTGATATCGGCTTCGTTCTTACCCAGACTAAAACCGCTGTCCAGTCGGGGTTTCTTTTCGCCGAACATCAGGGTGAGCTTTTCCAGCTCCGCACTGCGGATATAATCCTGAACCTGATCTAGTCCACCGCGAAACTGGGTGCTTAATCTGGCCAGTAGAGCCGAGGGGGTTGAATCCTCTGCGGCATAATCCGCGATGATTTTTAAATTATTGAGCGCTTGATAAAGGACGAAAAGAGCCTTTTCATCCTTATTTCTGGTTTGCAGGACGCTTTTCGCATTGAGGTTAATAAAATCAGTCTTGTCGCGGACCGCATTAAATTTCCCGGCCAGCGTCCTGTCACCAAGATTGTCATCCAGATCCCACGGCGTGATGACCGCCGGCCCCTGTTCAATACGGCGCGGCGAGTTTTGTATGGCGGCCACGGTACGAGCTACGGACCGGGCATTGAAATATGAGCCCAAAAGGTCCGCGTCGAAACCGATCAATGTGTATGAGCTAAAATCAGCCATCAGACACCTTTAAATTTTCTGGTCCAAAAAAAATAATTTTCTCTGGTCCCTTAGGATATGAAGAATCAGTTAATAAAGTCGTAACGGAAGTATAGCATTGTATCATTCTCTCGCCAATAGGGCGATTTTGCCTAGTTGGAAGCGCCGAAATATCGGATAATCCGTTCATGGCACCTGTTTTTGCCGACTTTATGATCACAGGCTATTGAATTTAGCCGTCATTCACATTAAGTCTTATGACTTGGATGAACAAATATATGGAAGAAATATGGGTGGTTTTGCATATGATTTAGCTTGGCTGGTGGACGCGCTGTTTGGTGTCGTTAAATTTGGCCTGCTGGTTTATATTATTCTGGGCCTGCTGGTGTCATTTGCGGTTGTGAATAGCCATAATCAGGTTGTCAGCATGGTTATGAGTACCCTGCACCGTATTTTTGAACCGCTGCTGGGACCGATACGGAATATGTTGCCGTCTCTTGGCGGGATGGACATCTCTCCGGTTTTCCTATTCATTGCTTTGGAATTTACCAGCCGGATATTGGTTCGACTGCTCATCTCCCTTGCCTGAACGTTCATGCCTGTAACGCCTCACGCCCGTGGTGTCCGGCTGGCTATTAGGTTAACGCCAAAGGCTTCGAAAAATCATTTCGGACCGGTGGCGAAATCGGCGGATGGCAAGGCCCAGCTGAAAGCCTATGTTACCACCGTGCCCGAAGACGGCAAAGCCAACAAA
>JAESPY010000052.1 GCA_016765435.1 Emcibacter sp. | reverse complement strand
GTCACAAAGTCAGCATAGGCCACTTTCCAGGCCCCACCATGGGCACCGCCGGAAACTTTTTTAATCCGTTTTATGATTATTGGGCGAGGTTGGTCCGCCATACAATTACTGTCCCTTGAATTTGGTTACTGCGTTACAAAAGACATAATGAATAATTAAGGTTAAAATAATGTTTACAGATCAGACGAACGATTGATATGTACGGTGAATCCTTCTCCGCGCAACCCTGCCAGTATGTCCTCAAGATTTTGTCTGTCGCGTGTTTCGAGGGTCACATTGGAATAGGTTTCCTTGGCCGGAAGTTCGGTGAACAGGCGATGATGGGATACATCAATGATATTACCGCCAAGGTCACCAATGATTTTGGTGATTTGGGCCAGTGCGCCCGGCACATCCAGCAATTCAACCCGAAGACGGGTAATCCGGCCTTCCCGAACCAACCCGCGCATCAGAAGCGAGGCCAGCAAACGGGGGTCAATGTTGCCGCCGCTGACAATCATGGCAACTTTTTTGCCTTTGAATATATCAGGATAGCTGATGACGGCCGCGAGTGGAGCGGCTCCGGCACCTTCCGGCACTGTTTTTTCGATGGTCATCAGCATACAAACCGCTTCTTCCAATGAATCTTCGCTGACAAGTAAAATATCATCCACCAAATCCTTGCAGATTTCATAGGTTTTTTTGCCAATGGTTTTGACAGCGATTCCTTCGGCCAGCGTCGATCCTTTGGCCGTATAGTCATTGTTATTAACAGCGCGGTGCAGGGAGGGGAAGCGTTCGGCCTGTACCCCGATGATTTTAATATCAGGATTGATATGTTTTGCGGCTGTGGCAATGCCGGAGATCAATCCGCCGCCGCCCACAGGCACAAGAATGATGTCGAGATCTGGACAGGCTTCCATCACCTCAAGGCCAATGGTGCCTTGTCCGGCAATGACATCGTAATCATCAAAGGGATGCACCAATGTTAAATTCTGTTCTTCGGCNAGCTTGACGGTNTNTTCCGCTGTGTCATCGAAACGGTCCCCCAACAACACGACTTTTGCCCCATGTTCCTTGGTCTGGCTNACTTTGACAAAGGGTGTNTTAANCGGCATGACGATGGTGGTTGGGATGCCNAGCCGACTTCCGTGATAAGCAACNCCCTGAGCATGATTNCCNGCAGANGCNGCNATAACACCATTTTTCTTTTGACTGTCTGTCAGNTTGATNANNTTGTTCAAAGCNCCGCGTTCCTTGAANGAGGCGGTGAATTGCAAATTTTCAAATTTGANGTAAATCTCAGCNCCNGTCAGTTTTGACAGGGTAATNGATTTATTNAAAGGTGTNGNGACAATAGCACCTTTCAGAGCTTTNGCGGCTTTCTGGATATCGTCAAAAGTTACGGATTGGGCTATTNTATTCATTTCAGGTCCGACTATTTAAGTGCTGTANATATACCGCATNATATATGGTTTATGAGGGGAAATGTCCAAAATTTTCTGGGAGNAAGNTCAATTAATCAGGCAAAAAATACCGTAACAGCTATCAAAAGCATATTTAAAGATGAAAAAAAGCAGAATATCNAGTCCGGTCAGGATCATGCAGATCGGCAGGCCGATATATTTCAGGATATAAAAGAAAGCCCATTTGGTGGGTTTNGGGGCTGTTATTTCATGTCCCATGACNCTTTGGATGAGTTTTTTTCTGCCAAACATATAAAAACCGTTTAAATTAAATGTATTTTCTGTAACCTAGCACAGATAATATNGANTTTATGGTTAATAAAATAATAATATGACAGNAATAACGATAGACTGGAATGAACAGTCCCGGGACAAATGGCAAAGTCTTTTGCAGCAGGCCCCNCGCTGTTCTTTCCAACAGGANTGGGCTTATGGTGCCATATTTGAGCATGGNAACCTTGAGGTNTGCCGCTTTGTTGCTTATGATGGCAANGATGCTATCGCCATTGGNCANATTGTCACAAGACGGTTTNTNGGTTTCTTTAAATTGACNTTGCTTCTGAAAGGTCCCGTCTGGTTGANAAATATCAGCNATGACCAGAAACAGCAGATTTTGACACAAATAAGCAANAGATANCCCTTNAAATCCTTCACGCTTTTTGCTTTTAGCCCGGAAGATTGTGCAAAAGACTCCTATAACAGNATGGGCTTTCGTCAAATCATCACTGGAAACNCCACAATTATNATTGACCTGACGNTNTCNNAGGATCAACTGTGGCAAAATCTGTATGGCAAGAATCGCACNCATATCCGTAAAGCGGANAAAANTGATTTTGAGGTGATATATGGCGACCATACNCACCNCCATACNGATTGGCTTTTGAANCAGGAACGAAAGCAGCAGAAGGAAAAGAAATATCAAGGACTTCCCGTTGAGTTGGTCAAAGGCTATGGCCAGTTTTTCACATCGAAACAGGGAGTCTATACCGCCTTTGCCGTGGAAAATGGAGAGCCCATTGCTGGCGTTTTATTCCTGCGTCATGGGGCTTCTGCTACTTATCATATCGGCTGGAACGGCCCCCGTGGCCGAAAATGCCGTGCGCTCAACCTGTTGCTCTGGACAATGATTGTGAGACTGAAAGCAGCAGGAATTGAAAATCTCGACCTTGGTGGACTTAATACGGAGGAGGGGGCCGATATCGCCCGCTATAAATTGAGTTTCGGGGGCGATGTGCTTGCCATGGGCGGCACCTTTATGTGACACCAACCCTATAGATAATAATAATTTTATTCAAATTCTCCGTAACTAAGACTTCTTTAACATCCTTTTCCTATAACTGTGTCGAACAGGGACGGAATTAGCGAATCCCTATTGGGTATTTAAGAATTTAAAGAGGCTTGAGTTAATATGCTTATTATTGTTGGCATTATTATTACCATGGTAATGGTTTTTGGTGGTTATGTTCTTGCGGGCGGTAAGATGGCCCCTGTGTTGAAAGCTTTGCCTCTGGAAACTATGATCATTGGTGGGGCCGCTGTTGGTTCTTATATGGTTAGTAACGGTGGGGGTATTGCCAAAAAAGGCATGAAGGGCCTCGGTCATGCCGTTAAGGGGCCGAAATGGAAACCCCAGGATTATACCGATCTATTATGCTTGATGTTTCTCCTGACGAAACTGATTAAGACCAAGGGTGTGATTGCGCTGGAAGCGCATATTGAAAACCCTTCGGAAAGTAAAATATTCAGCAATTTTGCAACGGTTAGTGCCGATCATCATGTGATGGATTTCATCTGTGATTACCTGCGTATGACGACCATGAATTTTGATGATCCTTATCAGGTGGAAGATGTTCTGCTGAGGGATCTTGAAAAACATCATCACGAAGAAAGCGAAGGGGCGCATGCTCTGGCGATTGTTGGCGAAGCTTTCCCGGCTCTTGGTATTGTGGCCGCAGTGCTTGGTATTGTGAAAACCATGGGCAGTATCGATCAGCCTGTGGAGATTCTGGGGGCTATGATTGGTGGCGCGCTCGTGGGAACTTTTCTGGGTATTCTGATTTCTTATACTATTGCTAGTCCCATTGCCGGTCGATTGCAGCAGATTATTGATGAGGAAAGCCATTTCTTTAATGTGATCAAAGATATTATCGTTTCACATCTGCATGGTAATGCGCCACAGATTTCTGTTGAAATTGGCCGCAAAAGTGTGCCGGCTCATATGCAGCCATCGTTCTATGAGTTAGACGAAGCGGTCAATGAATTGCCTAATGACCTTCTGGGTTAATCTTTCAGCATAGCAGCGGCTTTTGGTGCAAAATACGTCAAAATGCCGCTTGCTCCGGCCCGTTTAAAGGCCAGTAAGCTTTCCATCATCACCTGATCCAGATTGAGCCAGCCGTTGCCTGCAGCCGCATGGAGCATGGCATATTCGCCGCTGACCTGATAGGCGAATGTGGGAAAGCCAAATTCAGACGTCACCCGCTGAATGATATCAAGATAGGGCATGCCCGGCTTGACGATAATCATGTCCGCGCCTTCTTCGATATCCATCATTACTTCCCGCAGGGCTTCATCACTATTGCCGGGGTCCATCTGATAACTGTGTTTGCCGCCGGATTTGATGTTGCCGTCGGACCCCACCGCATCCCGGAATGGGCCATAAAAGGCAGAGGCATATTTGGCGGCATAGGCCATGATCTGTGTATTAACATGGCCTTTTTCTTCCAAAGCATCCCGAATGGCACCAACGCGACCATCCATCATATCGGACGGGGCCAGAATGTCGCATCCGGCTTCAGTCTGAAGGAGTGCCTGTTCCACCAGAATATCAATTGTCCGGTCATTGGTCACATAGCCGTCAATGACAATGCCGTCCTGACCATGACTGGTATAGGGGTCCAGTGCTACATCGCAAATCACGCCGATTTCAGGGACAGCCGCTTTGATAGCGCGGGTGGCCCGGCAGACTAGGTTGTCAGGGTTAAGGGCTTCTCGGGCATCATCATTTTTGAGCTCTTGTGGGGTCTGCGGAAATAGGGCCACAGCGGGGATTCCGGCTTTTGCAGCCTTTTCTATCTCGGGAATAAGGCGATCGATGCTATAGCGGTAGACACCCGGCATGGAGGAGATTTCCGTTGTTTTACCGTGGCCGTCCTCAATGAAAACGGGCCAGATCAAATCATTAACGGATAGGGTATTTTCGCGAACCAGATTTCGGGACCAGCTATTTTTCCGGTTTCTTCTTGGTCTTGAAAAGGGGTAAATGCCGGATGTTGTATTATTGCTCATATTTTNTNGCCTGAATTTCAAAGGATTTTAGCGTTAGTTAAGACCTTGTTAGGAGTTGTTATACTATAAATATCAGGTTGGAAAATAGAGAAATATATATACAGGGATTAATAGTATGTCATNGGCAGGTCACAGCAGCAGTCTGATTGGGGGACATGAAACTCCAGAAGCCAGATCAAAATTAAATTTTCTGGAATGTCTTCGTTTGATTGAACGGCTTCATCGCCGGATGCTGGACATTGTAAAGAACCGTCTGGACAGTGTTGGCATGAGCAATGTCAACAGCGTGCAGGCCTTGTTGCTTTATAATATTGGCGACCATGAAATGACAGCAGGCGACCTTCGTAACCGGGGATATTACCTTGGTTCCAACGTGTCCTATAACCTGAAGAAACTGGTTGAATCCGGTTATATCAATCAGGAACGTGCCGAACATGACAAACGTGCCCTGCGCATTTGGTTGAGCGACAAGGGTAAAGAAGTNTGTGATCTGGTAGGCGGTCTGTTTGATGAAAATCTGACCGTGGTTAAAGAAAAACGCGTTTTCGAAGATGAAGACGTTGCCGAGCTGCGCAATTCNCTGCGTAAACTGGAAAGTTTCTGGACAGATCAATTAAGATTCCAATCTTTTTAGGGCCTTAACTTGAAACCTTTGATTTGGATCAAGGGAAAACACTTCTCTGTGAATATATTGCATCCTGATTTGACAGCCTATCTGGCAGTAGATATGGTAATATAGTCGTTTCGGTATTTAGCACTGTGCATTATCACGTTTTTATGGTAAGCCCTTGCTTCGTATCAGAATAGCTGAGTTCAAGTACGTTTTTGATGCTTTTTTGTTTCTGGCGGCTGCAATGCCAAAAGTGAGTGTTTTTTAAGATAAGGCCATGTAATGGATTATAATCGTGTGTTTTCGGATGCTTTGAAAGCGGTTAAGGAAGAGGGGCGTTATCGTGTATTCACTGATATTGTGCGCCAAAGAGGCAATTTTCCAAATGCAGTTTGGCACAGCCCGGATGGCGTGAAAGACATCACCGTCTGGTGCAGCAATGATTATCTTGGCATGGGACAACATCCCAAAGTTATCAGCGCCATGGAAGAAACCCTGAAAAAAACAGGGGCCGGGGCCGGGGGCACCCGTAATATCAGCGGCACCAATCATATGCATGTTCTGCTAGAGCAAGAGCTGGCCGATCTTCACCATAAAGAAGCTGCTC
The DNA here is from genome assembly GCA_016765435.1 of Emcibacter sp. GTDB lineage: Bacteria > Pseudomonadota > Alphaproteobacteria > Sphingomonadales > Emcibacteraceae > Paremcibacter. Next base: position 2,784 of record JAESPY010000052.1, on the reverse strand, counting down.
TGCTTTTTACATCCGGTTATATTTCCAATGATGCCAGCATCAGCACCATGGCAAAATTATTGCCCGGTTGCGTGATTTTTTCCGATGAACTCAACCATGCGTCCATGATCGAAGGCGTGCGCCACAGCGGCTGTAAAAAACATATCTTCCGCCATAATGATGTGGCCCACCTGGAAAGCCTGTTGAAGGCAACGGACCCCGCATTGCCGAAATTAATCATATTTGAATCAGTATATTCCATGGATGGTGATTTCGCACCGATAGAGGAATTCTGTGACCTTGCCGATAAATACGATGCCCTGACCTATCTGGATGAGGTCCATGCGGTTGGCATGTATGGCAAGCGTGGCGGCGGTGTTGCGGAACGGGATGGTCTGATGGATCGTCTGACGGTTATTGAAGGAACATTGGGCAAGGCTTACGGTCTGATGGGCGGCTATATCACCTCAACCGCAGACATTGTTGATGCCATCCGCACATTTGCCTCAGGCTTCATTTTTACCACATCTCTGTCACCGGTCATAACGGCTGGGGCGCTGGCAAGCGTGCGTCATTTGAAAGAAAGTCAGACGGAACGGGATATTCATCAGGAACGGGCGGAAACATTGAAGCAAAAAATGCGNGCAGCGGATTTGCCTGTTATGCCATCCGTCAGTCATATTGTTCCGCTGTTGGTGGGTGATCCGGTTATCTGTAAACAGGCATCAGATATTTTNTTGAATGAATTTAATATTTATGTTCAGCCGATTAATTATCCCACAGTTCCCAGAGGAGCCGAACGATTGCGTTTCACGCCANGTCCGTTACATTCTNATGAAATGATAGATCATTNGGTGGCGTCTTTGACAGCGGTGTGGACGCGTCTTGATGTGAAAAAATTTGCAAAAGCGGCTTAGGAGTGTCAATGAATGAACAATGATGCGGGTGAGTATCTTGTTGAGTTCATACAGATCGGATCATCTGTGAAGGTATCCGCTATTGACCCTGTTTCTGGTCGGGAAGTTTCGATCATTGGTCCGGCCGCGGCCAGCCGGGATTATCTGAGCCGGACAGCTGTTAATAAGCTGAAATATGTCCTTNCAAAAGGAAAGACCTGAGCCAAATCTGACGCGGTTCACACTTCAAGCAAAAAATTCATTTTTCNCCTACACTAAGGTAGGAAAATAGTAAACCTTATGATATGAGAAGACTTCCGGTTTTGTTTGAAACGGGACGTTTTATAAGGGTATAGGTAATGTCTAAAGAAATCATAGCGTTAGCAGGAGATCACGGGGGATATGACCTTAAAGTGATCCTGAAATCATACCTTCAGGAGAAGGGTTTTGAGGTTTTGGATCTGGGCTGTGATGGACCGGATTCTGTTGATTATCCAGATTTCGCGCAAGCTATGGCCAAAGCGATAGACGACAATAAAGCCACCCGTGGCGTGCTTGTGTGCGGATCGGGCATTGGCATCAGCATTGCGGCCAACCGCCATGCTCATATTCGGGCCGCGCTGGTCCATGACAGATTAACCGCAGAACTTAGCCGGAAACATAATGATGCTAATGTCATTGTTATGGGGGGGCGGACCATTGGCCCGGACGTGGCGAAAGACTGTTTGCAGGCNTTTTTANATACNGANTTTGAAGGNGGAAGGCATCAGCGTCGNATNGACAAGATGTCCTGATATTTTNCANGAANAGAGATATTGATTTTAGGATTTATTTAACATGACTTCATCCACTGATATGACCAAATTTTTCAACAGTTCCCTTGCGGAAAGNGATCCNGAACTCCTGAACAGCATTACGCTTGGAGNCAGGACGNCAGCAGGAACATATTGAGCTTATCGCCTCTGAAAATATTGTCAGCCGTGCTGTGTTGGANGCTCAAGGGTCGGTATTGACCAATAAATATGCCGAAGGATATCCGGGACGACGTTATTACGGCGGTTGTGAATTTGTTGATATTGCGGAAAGTCTTGCCATTGAACGGGCTAAAAAGCTGTTCAATGCGGCCTATGTCAATGTGCAACCCCATTCCGGGGCGCAGGCAAACGGCGCGGTTAATCTGGCCCTTGTTAAGCCGGGCGATACCATCCTTGGGATGTCTCTGGCCGCTGGTGGGCATTTGACCCACGGCGCACCGCCCGCACAATCTGGCAAATGGTTCAACGCGGTTCAATATGGTGTTAGCCGTGACGATGCTATGGTTGACTTTGACGAAGTGGAACGTCTGGCACGGGAACATAAACCAAAAATGATTATCGCAGGTGGTTCTGCTTATCCCCGTGTGATCGATTTTAAACGATTCCGGGCAATCGCCGATGAAGTCGGGGCATATTTCTGGGTTGATATGGCGCATTTTGCCGGACTTGCTGCTGGTGGTGCTCATCCAAATCCGTTGGAGCATGCCCATGTGGTGACAACCACCACCCATAAAACCTTGCGCGGTCCAAGAGGCGGCATGATTTTAACCAATGATCTTGATTTGGGTAAAAAATTCAACTCCGCTGTCTTCCCCGGATTGCAAGGGGGACCGTTGATGCATGTGATCGCGGCGAAGGCCGTGGTTTTTGGCGAAGCCTTGAGACCGGAATTTAAGGATTATGCTCATCGGGTAATAGAAAATGCCCGCGCACTGGCGAACCGTCTTATGGAAGGCGGCTGTGATATTGTTTCCGGCGGTACCGACACCCATCTGATGCTGGTTGATCTACGGCCTATGGGGCTGACTGGGCGGGATGCGGATAATTCATTGGGACGGGCCAATATTACTTGTAACAAGAATGGCATTCCCTTT
>JAESPY010000051.1 GCA_016765435.1 Emcibacter sp. | reverse complement strand
TGAATAAAAACATATTCCAGCTTATTTTTATCCTGTCTTTTAAAAAGAAACATTCTTGTGAAAAAAAGATTGGGTCAAAATTGACTAAAATTAAAAATTTATTGTTAGTTTTGCTTAAAGAATATTAATGAATTTAACCGATTATACAACCTTGACTACACGAAAATCTGAAAAGAAAGAGGGTTTCCCCGTTAATTTTAAGGATTGGGATTCTAATAAAATGAAAAATATAAATCAGACTATTAATCGGATAACATTTTGTATTAAAAGATTTTATACAAAATTATCTTGTGATGTTACCGGTATGTCCGGGATAATGCTGGCGATGTCGTTAATTCCGACCATGGCGGTTATCGGAATAGCAACAGATGTGAGTCGTGCTTATATCGTGAAAACCCGCCTTGCAACGGCACTGGATGCTGCCGCGCTTGCGGGCGGCAAGAATTTTTTCGATGCGGACCGGGAAGCACAGATTAAAAAATATTTTGATGCAAATTTTCCATCCAATTTTTATGGGGCAACCGTATCGGGGCCATATGAAATAGATGAGAATGGAGACAGACTCCCGGTCGGGCATGTTTACGGTCAGAATGACGCCGTGTTAAGGTTGACAGCGGATGTGCAGATTCCAACCACTTTTATGCGGGTATTTCAATATGATGACATGGAAGTTGGCGGAAATACGGAAGTAACGCGGGAAACATCCCTGCTAGATGTGGTATTGGCTATTGATATGTCAGGGTCCATGTTACGGACTGTTAGCGGAAGCTATACATCGTCGGAGGAAAACCAGAGAATTGGACTGGCCAAAGTAGCGGCGGGTGATCTTGTAGATATTCTCTTTGGTAGTTCCGAGGAGAATGCTCTTTTAAATATTGGCTTGGTGCCGTGGTCTGGAAAAGTGAATGTAACGGAAAACGGTACGGAATATGGTAAGGATTCTTCCGGCACCGCTATTCCCAGTGGTAATCTTTTTACGACTCAAGATATTATTGGCAGCCCGGACAATCCTTATCGGGAAGAATATTACCGCTATGATAAGTATGATGACGGTGATATCTGGGATGATGACAACGATTTTGTTCTGAAAAACTGGACCACAAAAATCAACAAGGTATATTTTGCTCATAATGCNCCGTCGGTNCCTTTGCTGGCGGAACCNCCAACGGGCTGGAAGGGCTGTGTTTATGCNNGATATGCCAGAACNAAACCCTATTCNGATTATCAGTCNTATAAGGATNCNGTGGCAGAAGCACAGGCTGGCGATTTACATGATGGCCCTTATGANCCAGAGGACGGNCCTGCTTGGGTCGGNTGGTATCCTATGGGATATGAAGGGGAGAAAANTTCCTGTGACNTGCGGNANCTNAATNAGAAGAGCCATAGCTGTACCACATGTCCGGCNTACGGAATTTCTCCGCTACAGCATAATAAAACACATATTAAAGATGCGATTGAGGAGCTTTCGATNCCNTCAGGTAGTTTNTATACCAANATTCCTCAGGGACTTGCCTGGGCATGGAGAACCATNACACCCGGCAAACCTTTTGATGAAGCCACGGTTATTGATGATCCTACTTATGTNAANCATAAAGCNATTATTTTGCTGACTGACGGTGAAAATACGGTTCGGTCNGGNGATGCTTATAATCACGGTTTTTATACCCAGTCNAAGCGAAACCAGAGATTGAAGGATNTGGCGGATGCCATCAAAAACAAGAATGATGNTGATCCNGATAATGATGANGAGATACTGATCTATACCATTCAGTTTGCCAACAGCAGTAANACGTTGATTAATTTGCTGAAATATGTNGCAACGGATGATGATTNTTATTTTTATGCACCGGANCGTNNGTCNCTGCAGACAGCNTTTAAAAAAATTGCCAAAGATTTGTCTAAGCTCCGCTTGTCTAGGTAAGCGTTGGTAGATGTCTGAAAAGAAAGATGTGGCTTCGGTCACATCTTTTTTTATTTGTGTAATGTTTTTTTTTGCGTAATGTCTATGCGAATATCAATTAAAAGGCTTTGGGTATAATGACCGGGACAGACTTTCCAAATATGAATCAGAAGGGACAGATTAAATATCTGACCATGAAAGATGGCATAAAAATACGCACAGCATGCTGGCCGTCAAAAGACAGCAGTAAGGGTATTATAGTCATGGTTCAGGGGCACCGGGAATTCATGGAAAAATATACAGAATTTTTTTCTGATATTCTGGACCGTGATTTCGCGCTTTATGCCCTTGATAACCGGGGGCAGGGACTATCGGATAGGCTCTTGCCCGATCGGTTGAAAAGCCATGCGGAGACATTTGACGTATTTTCGAGTGACCTGGATGAGTTTATTACCAGGATGGTAATGACGGACCCGCGCGCCCGTGAATTGCCCATATACCTGATGGCGCATTCCATGGGCGGTCATATATGTTTGCGTTACCTGCATGATTTTCCAGGAATAATTAGTAAGGCGGTCCTGATGGCTCCGATGATTGGTTTTAATCTGGGGGGCAGGATGATATTGGCTGTGTTAAAAGGGGTGATCCGATTTGCCAATCATATCGGTTTGGCGGACAGCCTTGCCTTTGGCCAGAAGGTCTGACAGTCCAAAGATAGCCGTTCTATCAAGCAAAAACTACTGACCCATGATGACAGGCGATATGCCGATGAGGCCAAGGCCCTTGACGCTAATCCAGACCTTTATGTGGGCGGGGCAACGTTCGGTTGGTTAAAGACGGCCCTCGATAGTATGGAAAAAATCCACCAACCGGGATATCTGAATGATATTACGACGCCTCTTCTGGTGATTTTGGCTGGTGATGACCGGGTGGTGAATAGTGCCGCCAGCCGTGTTCTATTGTCGGGGTATGATAATATCAATGTTATTACCATCACGGAGTCTCGCCACGAAATTTACCGGGAAGCCGACCAATATCGGGATCAGCTCTGGCAAAAAATTGATGGGTTTCTAGCGGTTGAGTAAGGCGAGAACCTGCTCATGCAGCGCGCCTGTTGCAGAAGCGACAACTTGACCACCGTTTGCCGCAGAACCGCCCTGCCAGTCGGTGATAATCCCGCCAGCGCCTTCAATAATCGGGATTAGCGCCTGAATATCATAAGGCTCCAGACCGCTTTCAATAACCACATCCATAAAACCAGTGGCAACCATGACATAGGCATAACAATCATATCCGTTTCGTACCAAGCGGGCTTCCTTCGCGACCAATGCAAAGGCTTCTGCATCCGCGGCACAGGCAAAAAACTGGGTAGGGTCCGTTGTCGAAATAGTGGCTTGCGATAGTTCTGTACAGGGGCGGCAGTGAATGGG
>JAESPY010000050.1 GCA_016765435.1 Emcibacter sp. | reverse complement strand
ATGAATGAGGGCTGCGCCTGTTTTGTCCATTACCACATCATGAACCGGCTGTATGACAAGGGTCAGATCACCGAAGGCACCATGCTGGAATTTATTGACTTTCATACCCGCGTCATCGCCCAGCCGGATTTCAACAACTGCCATTTTTCCGGCATCAATCCCTATGCCCTTGGCTTTGCTATGATGAAGGATATTGAACGCATCTGCGAAAGTCCAACCGATGAAGACCGGGAATGGTTTCCCGACATTGCGGGCAACAACCGCGCCATAGAAACTCTAAAAGAAGCTTGGGAGAATTTTCGTGATGAAAGCTTCATCCTGCAATATCTCAGCCCTCACCTGATGCGGGAATTTCGCTTGTTCACCCTGAATGATGACACTACGAAACCCCATTATATCGTTGATGCCATCCATAACAATCGGGGCTACAAGGCCGTACGCAGTTCCCTTGCCGCCCAATATTCCGTGGCCAACCTTGATCTGGATATTCAAGTAGAGAAAGTGGACCTTCAGGGCAATCGTTCAATGTTCTTAAGCCATAATATTACCAATGGCATGACGTTAGAGGAAAAGCAGGCCGATCTGGTCATCGCCCATATCCGGCGGCTTTGGGGCTATGACATTACCCTGAACAGCATTGACCCAGAAAATAACAAGGTCATAAAAAGCTATTCCGGCTGATGCCTGCCCCCACGATATTTAAAACGGAAATAACAAATTCCGGCGAGCATCGCAACGATAACAACGGCCCGAAAGGACGACGTAAAATCATCATGCAACATATGTAGAGTGGCGCTGATCACCATAATGGCCCCTAATACAGCCCCTCCCGCCAAGGCCAACCGGGGGATGGTCAGCATAAGACCCGCCAAACATTCCAAAAAACCAACCGCAATCAAGAGGCCTCCCGATAGGCCCAATGCATCAAATTGGGCAACCTGAAGCGGACTGCCCATTATTTTACTGACGCCATTGTAAAAAAATACAATCGCCAGAACGAGGCTCAACACCCATAATACAACTTCAATTAATTTGTCCCCGTTCATCGTACTTCACCCTCACCCGCGGCCTATTGTTGCCGTCTACTGTAGAAAAAATAATGTCAAAAATCAAATTTGACGTGNCTCCCCTCAAAAAGACCTACTTGTCNGCCTTGACNAATACCTCCAGAAAAACCTGCCCCGCCACAGTAGATATNTCGCGCCATCCGCCCTGCCCTACGCCATAATCCAGCCTGTTAACCGTCATCCGGCCTTTGATCTGTGCGGCCTGTCCGCCATATTCCACCAANGTAAAATATAATATCTCAGNCCGNGTNACATCCCGCAAAGTCAANTCACCCNTCACCTGATAATCATNACCCTCAAGNTGTTTAAAATCCCGGCTNACAAAACGAGCTTTNGGNAAANGGGCAATATCAAACCAGTCTTTTTTCTTCAGATTTTCCGCCACATCACTGTAAGANGCTTCCATATGATCCAANTCGATGGTCAAATTAACCNGTGCCTGATNCAGATTTTTCCTGTCGAATANTATATCCGCNGAAAATTTTGTAAATTCACCTTCTACCGGGCTACCTTCGATAGCAACGGAAAATTTGATAAAGCTNTCCCTATCATTGACCTGCCACGCCACATCNNCCGCAACAGCAANGTACGGCAACAACAGACAGATAAAAAGAAAGATATATTTCATNATNTNATCTGTTTTTTTATTCGGATTTTTGNGGCCGAGGTGACATTCTGACCAGAACATCATCTTTACGCACAATATGATGAAATAACGCCGCNGCCACATGAATGANAAAGGCCACAACNAAAATTGTGGCCGTAACTTCATGAGCTTCATGGAAAAANTCCCCGATCGCNTTGTCCTTATCCGCCAACGCCGGAAGCATAAAGCCGAAAAACTTGACCGGATGACCACCGTAAGAGCTCATCAACCACCCAAACAACGGTTGGGCAAACATGATAACATAGAGCAGCATATGCATGGCATGGGCACTGGCAATTTCAATCTTGCTCATGGTTCCCGGCATTTTCAGAGCCGGATTGATCATCCGCCAGCCAAGCCGGACCACCACCAAAGCCATAATCAGGATACCGAATGATTTATGATAGTCATACAGACCAAATTTATAACCCATTTGTTCCGGTGTATCCGCAGGCAATCCATGCATATATTTGCCCACGATAAACAGCCCTAACAAAATAAGGAACATACCCCAATGAAAAGCCTTGGAAAGACTGCCATATGACGTATCTGTATTTTTCAATGCCATTTTAAACCCTTTTTCTCATTATTGTTACGGCGCAAGCATCGCCTCTGCCTCAATCCTGATCGTCACGTCATCGCCCACAAAAGGCAAATAATTCTTCATTCCCCAAAGGGAGCGTTTTACAGTTGTTTTTACAGAAAATCCGGCCCGCATTCTATTTTTTTGAATATCCATCGCCCGCTTGTTCAGCCGAACAGTCAACGTCAGCGGTTTTGTAACCCCAAGCAGCGTAAATTCCCCGTCAACAGTGGCCCGTCCTGCGTCCCCAAGCGTCACTTTCGTACTGGTGAAGCTGGCCGTTGGATATTTTTCAACATCGAAAAAGTCGGCGGATTTAAGATGAGCATCAAATTTCGGCAGACCCGTCATAATACTGGCTGTCTTAAAGGTAATCTGGACCAGACTTTGGTCCGGGTTATCGTGGTCCAGAATTATCTGCCCCTCATAATCCATAAATTGCCCCATGGATTTAGAAAAACCAATATGGCTGACAAACCACATGATATTGGTATGGCTCTTGTCAAAGTGATAAATCTCCCGGCCAAGGGCTTTACTGTCCGCCGCCTGTGCCGCCAAAGGGCTCAACAGAAGGAATATGGCTAGAAGTGTCTGTAATGGATATCTCATTTTCATCATATCAGTTTTTACGTTTAAATTTATCTTTGATTGCCGTCAAATTCATTATAATCCAGAGCGGCACGACAATAATTGCGCCCAAAAGAACATATTTCCCGCCCCATTCAAGAACGCTCACGCCAGCGTTATAAATTCTGCCCATAGTTTCAGGAATATCATGAATAAGGTCCGCAGGGCTGATATCAAAGAAATCCAATGCCAGTCCCACCACAAGCGAAACAACCACCAGTTTCCAGATAACATGCATTGTGGACTTATTCATCCGTTACTCCTTTTGGCTCTTGCGCCGAAAATATTTCTTCTTCCATATCATAACGCAATTGCCGCACCAGAACATCTACCGCATATTTCTGTTTAGGCGTCAACTTTCTGGTCGCCGACAGAAGGGCCAGTTTATTCAAAGCCTTTTTATAGTCACTCTGTCCCGCCTCCTTGACGATTTCCGCAATATGTTGTTGCAGCTCAGGACTTTCGTCCCTGAAACTTTGGGTCAAGCGATCCTGATCATCCGTTTCATTGGATTTACCGCATGACGCCACCGTCATCATTAGTATCACGCTTATTAACAGCCCTGTAACTTTTCCAAACATCCTCACCTACTCATCAGTTTACGAAAAATATCATGCACAGGGTAATAGGAAAGGCACAAAAAAACAATCCCCGGCGACATCTAGTCGCCGGGGATATTATTTCAGCTTTACGTAAAACCTTTAATATCAGATATGTCTGCGGCTCTGAACCACACGATAACGGTTGGAAACATAAGCAGTATCGGACAAAGCCGCATTCGCCGCCGGATTACATCCTGTGCCATGAAAATCACTGAAGGCTGCCGTCTGATTCACATAAACACCACCCGTCAGGTTAAAGGACACCGCAACCCCGGCACGACAGGCCACTTCTTCGGCTTGGTCAAGAACCGCTTCCGATGTGGAATAGATGCCAAAGCTGAGCGCACCGTGCTTTTTCACGCTGTTTTCAACAATACTCAGGCTATCTTCAGTATTTTTGCTNGGCACGACATAAGAAATCGGGCCAAATAATTCNGCTGTATAAGACGTNTCATCGGTGGCTTTCAAGATCANNGGCGTCCGGATCGTCGCCTTGTCAAATCCTTCCATGGGCACCGCGCGAGAGGCCAGAACAACATTATCGCCCTTGCCATATTCCGCAATCCGGTTCAAAGTCGCTTCGCTCTGAATAGCGCCCAATATGGCACAAGCCCGACCATCATCACCGTTCAACTTCTCAACGCCAGTGGCAAGGGCAGATACAACCTCATCAAAGCTCTTATGCCCGTCTTCGGTTTCAATGCCGCCTTCGGGAATGAATATATTCTGCGGTGTTGTACACATTTGCCCGGAATACAGGCTGAGCGTGAAAGCAAGATTGCTCATCATGCCCCGGAAATTATCGGTGCTGTCGATGACAACACAATTAACCCCGGCTTTTTCCGTATAAACCTGCGCCTGCGACGCATTGCATTCCAACCAGTCGCCAAAACCTGTGCT